>DAOSLL010000070.1:0-11102 GCA_035368905.1 Rhodoferax sp. | reverse complement strand
CCGGCAAATCGACGCTGTTTGACCTGATCAGCGGTCGCCTCGCGCCCAGCAGCGGCCAGGTTTGGCTGGGTGGGCAGCGCATCGACGGCAAACCGGCGTTCGAAATCAACCGGCTGGGTTTGTCACGCAGTTTCCAGATCAGCAGCCTGTTTGCCAATTTGAGCGTGTTTGACAACCTGCGCTGCGGCCTGCTATGGCAGCAAGGCTTGCGGTACACCCTGTTCAAACGCTTGTCCAGGCTGCACCAGGCAAATGAGCGGACCGAACAACTCATGGAGCAGGTGCAATTGAGCAGCCGACGCACGACCCTGGCCGCCAATCTGAGCTATGCCGAGCAGCGCGCGCTGGAGCTTGGCATCACGCTGGCCAGTGGTGCCGGGGTGATCCTGCTCGACGAGCCCACCGCTGGCATGAGTCACACCGAGGCGACCGCCTTTGTGCAGTTGATCAGGTCGGTGACGGTTGCCAAGACGCTATTGATCATAGAGCACGACATGCCCGTGGTATTTGGGCTGGCAGACAAAATCGCGGTGCTGGCGCAGGGCGAGCTGCTGGCTTTTGATGCGCCGGACGCGGTACGAGCCGATGCCCGCGTGCAAGCGGCCTATCTGGGTGCTGGCAGTTCGTCCATGGTCTGACTGTTTTCGCCGGGGTCGATTGGCGCTATCGTTGCCGTAAGCCTGGATTGCTCAGTTGGACGCGACCGAATGGGCTGCTGGCGGCGCGTCTGGGTAGGGCGAAAGCCGCGGCTCCAAACGTGCCTGCGCACGTTTGGACGGCTTGAAGCAGGCCATATGCCTCTGGCATGGCTGCGCCCCGCAGGGGCGACGACGCAGCACAGCTCTTGCCCGCAAGAAGGCGTAACGACCCCAGGCGTGTTGCCGGTGGCTCAATCGGGTGCGTAGCGCTGTCAGCCAATGGGTGAACCCCATCGACGCTGAAAAGTCAACATTCATGAGGACTTACCGATGAATACAAGCGGTCAACTGAGGAGTCCAGGATACGTCCGGCAGCCCACCAGGCTTCAAGCTCAAGGCGTGTCTGGCGCGGAAGGGGGAGCACTGGCTTTGGCCCCAAGCCTGCTTTCGTCCCCTTGCGGACTGCCAGCCTTGCGGGCGAGCTGCCGGCGCAGCCAGGCTTTGCGCCCTTCTTCCAGTAAGCCCATCAGCAGCGCCAGCGGCAGCACCAGCAGCCAGACTTCAATCGGTAGCGCAGCGGTGCCAAACAGGGTGTTGCCCCAGGGGGTGTAGATGATCAACAGCATCAGCACCAGTTCCAGCGCCAACCCGGCCAGCAGCAGCGGGTTGCCAAACAGGCCAAAACGCAGCGACGATTGCTGCGGGTGGCGGCAGACAAACACATTGACCATCTGCGCCACGACGATGCCGGCAAAACAGGCGGTGGTGGCGCGCAGGTAAGCCGGGTCGCCAACGGGCAACAGGTCGCCGTAGCGCCAGCCACTGGCGTTGAGCACAAAATAGTAGGCCGCCATGGCGATGCCGGCTTCGAGCACACCCAGCCACAAATAGGCCCGCAGCACCATGCCCCAGGACAACAGGCGTTCGCTGCGCGCGCGCGGGGGCTGTTGCATCAGGCCGGGGTGCGGTGCCTCGGCACCCAGCGCCAGGGCTGGCAGCATGTCGGTGCCCAGGTCAACCGCCAGGATCTGGATCACCGTCAGCGGCAGCGGAATGCGCAACAGCATGAAAGCCAGATAAGGCACCAGTTCGGGCACATTGGACGACAGGATGTAGGTCAGGAACTTGCGCAGGTTTTCAAATACCGCCCGCCCTTCCTCAATGGCGCTGACGATGCTGGCAAAGTTGTCGTCCAGCAAGATGATGTCGGCCGCCTCCTTGGCCACATCGGTTCCAGACAAGCCCATGGCAATGCCAATGTCGGCCACCTTGAGGGCTGGCGCATCATTGACGCCATCTCCGGTGACCGCCACGATCTCGCCCTTGCGCTGCAAGGCTTGCACGATCAGCATCTTTTGCTCGGCGGTGACGCGGGCGAAGATGATCTCTGGTGCTTCAAGTGCAAGCTGCAATTGCGATGCCGACATCTTGGGCAGCATCGCGCCAATCAGCACCTCCGGGCTGGCCCCGCGCACCAGTCCGATTTCGCGCGCAATCGCCAGCGCCGTGTGCGGATGATCGCCGGTCACCATGATCACCTTGACACCTGCCGTGTGGCAGCGCGCTATGGCAGCGGGCACCTCCGCTCGCGCCGGGTCCTGCAAACCGACCAGGCCGCACAGCACCATCTCCTGTTCGCTTGGGTCTTCGTCGCTTGCCAGTGGTTTGTAAGCCAGCATCAGCACCCGCAGGCCCTGGTCCATCATGGCATCTTGTGCGGTGACCCAGCGGGCCTGCGTGGCAGCGTTCAGCGCCACCGCCTGGCCGCCAAGCAGCACGCTGCTGCACAGCGGCAGCACCACTTCTGGCGCGCCCTTGCAGTACAGCACCCGGTCGACACCAGCCCCGTTGATCACCGACATGCGTTTGCGCCCGGTATCAAAGGCAATTTCGGCTGACCAGACACGACGTGCCTCGGCCTGCGACTGGTTTGCCGCCAGCTCCCACAGTGCGATTTCCATCGGGTCGCCCATCGGCCGCCCGTCAGCAAAGCGAAGCGTGTGGCAATTGCCAGCCACTTGCAGCAAGGCCTTTGGCAAGCTGGCCCCAGGCTGGTGAAAGTCATCCTCGGCAAACACCTTTATCACGCTCATGCGATTTTGCGTCAAGGTGCCGGTCTTGTCCGAGCAGATGACCGTGGTGCTGCCCAGCGTTTCGACCGCCGACAGGTGCCGCACCAGCGCGTTGCGCCGGGCCATGCGCTGGGTCGCCATGGCCAGCGACAGGGTGACGGTGGGCAGCAGCCCCTCTGGCACATTGGCCACAATGATGCCAATGGCAAACAGCAGATTGCTCCAGAACGGCAAACCCATGGCCTGCCCGATGAAGAAAAAGACCACCCCCAAAGTGCTGGCCGACAAGGCCACCAGATGCGACAAGCGGGCAATCTCGCGCTGCAGCGGCGAGCTGGTGGCCCCAATCGACTGCGTCAGGTGGGCGATCTTGCCAAACTCGGAATG
Organism: Rhodoferax sp.; assembly: GCA_035368905.1. Taxonomy (GTDB): domain Bacteria; phylum Pseudomonadota; class Gammaproteobacteria; order Burkholderiales; family Burkholderiaceae_C; genus Rhodoferax. The sequence continues at coordinate 8,005 of DAOSLL010000070.1, read as the reverse complement.
CCTGCCGGTGGCAAACACCACCGCCCGGCATTCGCCAGCCACCACCAGCGTGCCGGCCAGCAGCAGGTTGCGCGCGTCCAGCGGCGACAGCTCGGGGTCAGGTGCCGCGTTGCGCGCCTTGGGCTGCGACTCACCGGTGATGGTCGATAAATTGACGCGCAAATCAAATGCTTCGATCAGGCGGCAGTCAGCCGGCACCCGGTCGCCCTCGGCCAGCAACAGCACGTCGCCGGGCACCAGCAGTTCGGCCGCCAGCGTTTGCACGCTGGCATCGCGCAGCACGCTGACTTGCTGCGGTAGCAGCCTGCGCAAGGCATCGAGCGCCTGTTCAGCACGGTAGGTTTGCCAGAAAGAAAAGATGCCATTGATCAGGATCACGCAGACGATGGTAATGCCCAGTTGGGCCATGCCCTGGCCGGGTTCCCGGCTTTCGGCAAAAAATGCCAGGCCAGCGGCTACCCAAAGGATCAGCGCAAAAAAGTGGCTGAATTCGCGGCCAAAGGAAAGCCACAAGGGCTCGCGCGCGACCGTCTCAACCCGGTTGAAGCCGAACTCCAGGTGTCGGCGATCAGCTTCGTCAGTGGTCAGGCCACCGGCTTGGGATTTGAGGCTGGCCAGTGCCGCCTCGACAGGAAGTTGCGCAAGCGTCATGATGCAACATTGTGCTCCTGCAGCATGCGCCAAATGGTGGGCTGGTGCACTGAACATTCGGGCAGAGTTGCCGCGGTGGTTATGGCCTGTATTGCGCCATCGACCGCTTGATCACTGGCGCGAGCCCGCCCAAAATGCCATCCCTGCAATTGGCACAGGGCTGGCCCTGGCTGGCTCAGGAAGCCTGCGGCTGGATCCTGCCAGAGCACGCCGTCGCGCTGGCGTGCAGGCAAATGGCCGCCGCCGCTGCCACGTTGAGCGATTCCTCCCCGCCCGGCTGGGCAATGCGCACGTGCAAGCTGGCCAGTGCTTCGATTTCGGCGCAAACCCCCTGACCTTCATGCCCAAACGCCCAGGCGCAATGCCTGGGTAGCTCATTTTTTTGAATCATTTGATGCAGGTAGTCGCCCTGATGCGAACTTGTCACCAGGATCGGCAGCGTCAACTGCCCAAGTTCGGCCGGGCCGACCCCTTCGATGAGTTGCAGCCCCCAGTGCGCGCCCATGCCAGCGCGCAGCACTTTGGGGCTCCACAAGGCGGCCGTGCCCTGCAGCGCGATCACCTGCCCAAAGCCAAATGCCGAGGCACTGCGCAGTACCGAGCCAACATTGCCGGGGTCTTGCAAGCGGTCCAGAATCACACTCGGTGCCTGGCTCACAATGACCGGGGGCGGTGGCAGCTCAAATACAAAACCCATCCGGGCGGGTGAGGCGAGGCTGCTGACAGCGTCAAACAAGGCATCCTGCAACACTATGTTTACAGTAGCGCTCTGCGCATATAGCGCTTGGGCTAGAGGCCAAAAAGACTCTGAAAATACGCCCATGATGGGACGCATGCCGCGGTTCAGCGCAGCCAGGCTCAAATGCTCGCCTTCGGCCCAGATGCGCCCCTGTTTGCGGTAGCCGGTGTTGCCATGTGCCAAGCTGCGCAAGGCCTTGAAAACCGGGTTGTCACGCGAGCTGACGTGCGTGACCGATGGCGCACTCATGACTTGCTGCCCGCCAAAGCAAGGCTGACCGGGCGAAAGGTCTTGCGGTGCTCCGGGCAAGCCCCATGCGCCTGCAAGGCGGCCAGATGCACCAGCGTACCGTAGCCTTTGTGCCTGGCAAAGCCATATTGTGGAAATTGCTGGTCGTATGAGACGCACCAGCGGTCCCGGGTTACCTTGGCCAGAATGGAGGCAGCCGAAATGGCCGCCACCAGCGCGTCACCCTTGACAATGGCTTCACAGCGCATTGGCAGCAGCGGTCGGCGGTTGCCATCGACCAGCACCAGCTTGGGGGTTAGACGCAAGCCCTCGACCGCGCGCCGCATGGCCAATAAAGTGGCCTGCAAGATGTTGATGGCATCGATTTCGGCCACGCTGGCCTGGGCAACCGAAAAACACAAAGCCTTGGCCCGAATTTCATCAAACAGCCGCTCACGCTTTAGCGCAGTGAGTTGCTTGGAGTCGGCCAGGCCGCTGACCGGGTCAAGATCATCCAGAATCACCGCAGCAGCCACCACCGGACCGGCAAGCGGACCGCGTCCGGCCTCATCGACCCCGGCCACCAAGCCATTGACACCCCATTGCCGGGCGAGCTGCAACATGCTGGCCTGCAAAATTTTGGCAGGCCTGACCCGCCGACCCCTGGGTTGGGGGGGTAAATCGGTTTCAACCAGTTCAGCTTGAAAGCATTTGCGCGATGGCATGGGCGGCAAGGGCAGGGGTGTCACGCTGCAATTGGGCGTGCAAGGTTGCAAAGCGTTGTTCGAGAGCGCTTATTCTCTGGGGCTGCAAGCGTGGCGCGTTCAGCCAGCTCAACACTTCCTGTGCCAGTGCTGGTGGCGTGGCGGCATCCTGCAGCAGTTCGGGCACGACAAATTCACGGCACAGGATGTTAGGCAAACCGACCCAGGCTTGCAGCCGTTTGCGCCGCATGATTTGCCAGGACAACGCACCCATGTGGTAAGCGATAACCATCGGGCGCTTGAACAGCGCCGCCTCCAGCGTGGCGGTGCCACTGGCAATCAGGGTCACGTCGCAAGCGGCCAGCACGCTGTGCGACTGGCCTGGCACGATGCGCAGGCGCGCCCCGAGTCCGCTGGCCATCGCCGCAGCCTCAATCTGGCGGATCAGCAGTGGGATCGCTGGCACTATGAATTCAATAGCTGGCAGCGCTTGACTGATAAGGGCTGCAGCCTGAAAAAACCTCAAAGCCAGGTGGCGAACCTCGGATTCCCGGCTGCCTGGCAATATGGCCACCACCTGCGCATGCGGGGACAGACCCAGCGCCGCGCGAGCCCGCTTGCGGTCACTCTGCATCGGAATCACATTGGCCAGCGGGTGCCCGACGTAAGTGGCGGCAATGCCATGCTGCGCCAGCAGTGCCGGCTCAAACGGAAAAATGCACAGCACCTGATCAGCGCTGCGCCTGATTTTCTCAAGTCGCTCAGGTCGCCAGGCCCACACCGAGGGGCAGACAAAATGCACCGTCCGGATGCCCTGGCGGCGCAGGCAAGCTTCCAGGTCGAGGTTGAAATCCGGTGCATCGACACCAATGAACACGTCAGGCGGCTGTGCCAGCAGGCGCTTTTTGAGCTGGTTGCGGATGCCGAGGATCTCGCGGTAGCGGCGCAGCACTTCCCAGCCAAAGCCGTGCACCGACAATTTGTCATGCGGCCACCAGGCATCAAAACCCCGCCGGGCCATTTGCGGCCCGCCGATACCTGAGCAACGCAGGTCTGGCCAGCGTGCCTTCAGTCCATCAAGCAGCAAACCCGCCAACAAATCACCGGAGGTTTCACCGGCTACCAGCGCGGCAGTCAACATGCGAAAAGCCTGCTGCGCTAAGAGTCGGCCGGACCTGCGGCAGATCGGCTGCCAACCGACGGCAGCGGCCTATCTGGTACCGGGAATCTGGGCCCCAACCGGGCAATGGGCCAGCAAATCAGGCACCCACTGCCCGTGCTGGGGTGGCTGCTGGCTGCTTGGTCCATGGTGCAGCAGGCGGCTAGCGAACAATGCCGCGCTGGGGCGACACTTGCTGCAGAAACGACAGCATCATTTGCACGTCTGGTGTGCACTGCGGGTCACTTTTATCCAATTGCGCAATGTGCTCACATGCCACCTGCAGGGTCAGGTTGTCGCGGTAAAGTGCCTTGTACATGCCCTTCACCGCTGCCATGCGTTCGGGCGAAAAGCCGCGTCGGCGCAAACCCTCGAAATTCATCGAACGCGCTGCCCCGGGTTGGCCCTGACACATGACGAACGGCGGCACGTCGGCAAGCAGCACCGTGCTGATCGCCGTCATGCTGTGGGCCCCGATTCTGACAAACTGGTGGGCGCCGGTAAAACCACCCAGAATTGCCCAGTCGCCGACCTGCACGTGACCCGCCAGCGTCGCGTTATTGGCAAAAATGGTGTTGTTGCCGACCTGGCAGTCGTGTGCCAGATGCACATAGGCCATGATCCAGTTGTCATTGCCAAGCCGTGTCACACCTGCGTCGCCAGGCGAGCCGATGTTGAAAGTGCAAAACTCGCGGATCGTGTTGCGCTCACCAATCACCAGTTCGCAGGGCTCGCCTGCGTATTTTTTGTCCTGGGGAATGGCCCCGAGCGAGACAAACTGAAAAATCCGGTTGTCGCGACCGATGGTGGTGTGGCCCTCAATCACCACGTGCGGGCCAACCGTGCTGCCAGCAGCAATTTTGACGTGCGGCCCGATGACGCAGTAGGGTCCGATAGTGACGGAGCTGTCGATCTCGGCACCCGGATCAACAATGGCAGTGGCATGGATGGCAGTCACACCGGGCTCCTCAGGCAAACTTGCGAATGGCACAGGTCAGTTCGGCTTCGGCCACCAGTTCTCCATCGACCAGTGCACGTCCCTTGAACTTGAAAATACCCGCCCTTATGCGCAGCAGGTCTGCTTCCAGTATCAACTGGTCACCCGGCTCGACCGGCCGCCGAAAGCGCGCGCCATCAATGCCGGCAAAGTAATACACCATGTCATCCAGAGGCGTTGCGTCCATCGCGTCAAACGCCAGCAAGGCGGCCGCTTGCGCCATCGCCTCCAGCATCAACACGCCGGGCATCACCGGGCGATTGGGGAAATGGCCCTCGAAAAACGGCTCATTGATGGTGACATTCTTCAAAGCCCGGATGGTTTTGCCCTTGTCAATCGACAGCACCCGATCCACCAGCAAAAATGGGTAGCGGTGTGGCAACTGTTTCAGAATTTTGTGAATGTCCATGCGGTTGACTGGTTAGATTGTGTTTTGAAGTGTCTTGACTTGCGCTTCCAGTGTCCGAATACGCTCGCGAAGGCTGGCCAGTTGCCTGAGCGAGGCAGCGTTTTTTTCCCACGCTGCGTTGTCGTCGATGGGAAACATGCCGGTGTAGTTGCCAGGTTTGTGAATCGAGCGAGTCGCCACGGATGCAGCGGAGATGTTGACCCCTTCGGCCAGCGTCAAGTGCCCCAGTACGATAGCGCCCCCACCGACCGTGCAATGCGCACCAATGCTGGCGCTACCGGCGACACCGACGCAGCCTGCCATGGCGGTGTGGCACCCAACACGCACGTTGTGGCCAATCTGGATCAGGTTGTCAAGTTTGACACCATCTTCAATCACCGTGTCTTGCAAGGCACCCCGGTCGATACAGGTGTTGGCACCAATCTCGACATCATTGCCAATCAGCACGGCACCGAGTTGTTCAATTTTTTCCCAGGCCCCGGCGTTGGGTGCAAAACCAAATCCGTCGGCACCGATCACCACCCCTGGGTGCAGCAGGCAACGCTGGCCAACCGTGCAACCCTCGCTGACGGTGACGCGGGATTTCAACTCGGTGTCGGCACCAATGCTGGCACCACGCTCGACCACGCACAGGGCTCCAATTCGGGCGGTAGGGTGTACCGTTGCCAGCGGATCAATCACCGCCGAGGGATGAATATGTGCCGCTGCAAAGGTCGGCAGGCTCTTTTTCCAGAGCTGGGTGACGCGTGCGTAATACAGATAGGGCTGATCGGTGACGATGCAGGCCCCGCGCGCCGCTGCAACCTGCTCAAACTGCGCAGTCACAATGACACAGCCTGCCAGTGTGTCGGCTAACTGGTTTTGATATTGGGGATGGCTTAGAAAGCTGAGTTGATGCCTGGTGGCACTTTGCAGCGGTGCCAAACCTTCGATCAGCAGGTCGGCGTTACCGTGCAACGCGCCGCCAAGCGATTCAACAATGGACCCTAAACGCAGCGCCACTGACCTCAAGCCTCGACCTTGCTCAGGATAGAGTCAAAAACAAGTTACGCATTTGGCCCTTGGACTTGGCATGCAATGCCAGGCGCGAAGCGCGACCTCAAACCGACCTGACTGGGTCCGTTTGACATGTGGCAAGCCACACCAGCGACGCGCAGCGACGCAGTGCGCCCCAACCCGACGCGCCAAATGGGGAAGTTATGGATGACCATGTCCTTACTTGCCAGAAGATCCGTTGAGCGCTTTGATGACCTTGTCGGTCACGTCATTTTTAGGATTGACATAAACCGCATCCTGAAAAATGAAGTCGTATTTTTCGGCGATGGCAATATCTTTGATGACCTTGTTGGCGCGCTGGATGACCTGTTGCAGTTCTTCATTTTTGCGGGCGTTGAGGTCTTCCTGAAACTCGCGGCGCTTTCTTTGAAAATCGCGATCCTGGTCAAGCAACTGCTTTTGCCGCGCCAGACGCTGCGTCTCTGGCAAGGTGGGTGCCTCGCGCTCAAATTTGTCAGCCATCGATTTGATGTTTGCGCCCTGTTCGGTCAGATCTTTTTCACGCTTGGAAAACTCCTGCTCCAGCTTGTTCTGGGCTGCCTTGGCCGTGCTGGCTTCCTTGAGCACCCGGTCGGTACTGACAAATCCAAGCTTGAGCTCTTGCGCCTGTACTGTCAACAGACACAAACTGCTGACCATCAAGGCAGCCAAACGACGTAAATTTTGATTCATTAGAAACTGGTTCCGATTTGAAATTGCAGGGTTTGGATTCTATCGTTGTCATACTTGCGAATCGGCTTGGCCAATGCCAGGCGCAATGGGCCCACCGGAGATATCCAGCTCACACCAATGCCGAGCGATGCACGCAGGCGGTCAGCATCGGCATTGATCGCCAGCCCGCCGTCGTTTCCAACCACCATGCCTGCGTCGAGGAAGCCATACATCCGAAGACTGCGGTCATTGCCGGCACCCGGAAACGGGGTCAACACCTCAAAGTTCAAATTGACCTTGCGGGTGCCTCCCACAGCCGTGCCGCTGATGTCCCTTGGACCCAGACTGCCCTGCTCGAAGCCACGTACCGAGCCCAAGCCGCCGCCATAAAAATTCTTGAAAACAGGGAAGGTCTGGCCACCTGTTGCCCGGCCGAGGCCGACCTCAGCGTTGAACGCAGCGGTGTATTGTTTGCTCAAAGGGAGGTACTGCTGGAACTGGTAGGTACCCCGAACGTACCGGGCATCTCCGGCAATAGACCACTCGCCATTGGCACGCTGCAACCTTCCACTGGTGGGCGAGAGAGCGCTGTCACGGCTGTCGCGCGCCCAGCCGACCGTCACAGGTACGGCCGAGCTTTTGTAACCGTATTCGTTGATGTAGTCCTGGTACGAGGTCGGCAACAGTGTGCCGAGCTTGATATTGGTTTGCTCAACCCCGGCACCAAAAAACACGGTGTCGATCTCGGTAAACGGAATGCCAAAACGCATCGCGGCCCCCGAGGTGACCAGCTTGTAATAGTCCTGATTTTCATACGGGCTGCTGGACTTCTGATAGAGGTCAATGGTTCGCGAAACACCATCCGCCGTGAAATAGGGGTCGGTGGTGTTGAGCACCAGTACCCGGTTGATCTTGCTGGTATTGACCTGAACACCGAGAGAATTGCCGGAACCAAAGGCATTTTCCTGCTTCAGGCCAAATGACAGGCCCAAGCCGTCAGCACTGGAGAAACCGGCACCAAGCGTCAGGCTCCCGGTCGGCTTTTCGGTGACGTTAAGTGTCAAATCAACCTGGTCGGGCGAACCTGGCACTTCGTGGGTTTCAACGGCCACCTCACCAAAATAACCCAGTCGGTCAACCCGGTCGCGCGAAAGCCTGATCTTGTCACCGTCGTACCAAGACGCTTCAAGTTGACGGAACTCACGCCGAACCACCACGTCGCGTGTACGGGTATTGCCCGCGACGTTGATCTTGCGGACAGAGGCGCGACGCGCCGGGTTGGCCTGCAGCGTCAACGACACCCGGTTGTTCACCCGGTCCACTTCAGGGATCGCTTCAACACGGGCAAAGGCGTAGCCAAAGACGCCAAAGAAATCAGTGAACGCCTTGGTCGTCCTGGCCACCTCATCGG
>DAOSLL010000069.1:0-11193 GCA_035368905.1 Rhodoferax sp. | reverse complement strand
GCCTGCTCCACTGGCCATGACCCGGTGACTGGGGCAGCGCCGGGTGCAGCACCTGGGCAAACTCGCTGCGTGTCAGGCTCCACTGCGCCAGGGCGCGTGTCGCTTCATCGTGAGCCTGGTAGCGCAGTGCCAGACTGGGCAAACCCCGCAGCACGGCTTCGGCATCGTTGGCACCCACGCCCTGGCCCAGGCGCATGTGGCACAGCTTAAGCTTCATGTGCAGGGCCTGGTCCACGGTGATGACACTGCCCATCAGCACATCGCCACCGCCGCTGGGGTACTTGGTCAGGGCATGAATGGAAATATCAACGGCAAGTGCTGACCGGTTGTCCGGGTGTAAATCAAACGGCTTGAAGGCCAGGCCCGCTCCCCAGGTGTTGTCCAGCGCACACAGCACACCAGCGGCCTTGCAAATGCGTACCTGTTCGCACAGATCAGGAAACTCCAGCGTGACCGAGCCCGCCGCTTCAAGCCACACCAGCCGGGTGTTGGGACCAATCTTGGCCGCCAGGTCGTGCGGCCGCATGGCATCATAAAACCGGTGCGAAATGCCCCAGTTGGCCAATTCGCCTTGCGCCAGGGCCTTGCTGGGGCTGTAGACATTGTCGGGCAACAACACTTCGTCACCCGACTTGAGCAGCGCCAGCGACACCGCAGCAATGGCCGCCAGACCGCTCGGCAGCAGCAGGCACTGACGACCGCCTTCCAAGGTGCACAACCGCTCTTCCAGCGTGTAGGTGGTGGGTGTGCCGTGCAACCCATAGGTGTAGGCTGTCTTGTCTTTCCATTCAAAACGCCGCATCGCGGCTACATTGGGGAAAAACACCGTGGAGGCCTTGAACACAGCGCTTTGCGGCGCAGCGAAACCAGCCGGTGGCGTATAGGAATGGTGGATCAGCGCGGTACTGATCGCTTTGGCATGGTCAGAAGACAATCAGACACTCCATTTTTGAATGAGCTGCTCCGGTCGCATGCTGTCGTAGTTCTCAAAAGGCTGGTGAATCCACGGGTTGGTCGGCAAATAGTCCACACAGTAGTCTGGCGTGAAGGTAGACAAGGCCTTGGTCCAGATAACCGCGCTGCGCAACTCCTCGATGGGCTTGTAGTTGTTCTTAAGTTGCTGAATCACCGCATTCAGCGTCAAACCAGAGTCTGCCAGGTCGTCCACCAGCAGCACCCGGCCGGCTATTTCGCCCTTGGGGGTTGTGATGTAGTGGGCAATGTCGAGCTTGCCCTGAACCGTTCCCGCATCGCTTCGGTAAGAACTGGTTGACATGATGGCCAGCGGCTTGTCAAACACCCGCGACAAGACATCGCCCGGACGCATGCCGCCACGCGCCAGACACAAAATCGTGTCGAACTGCCAGCCCGACTGAAATACCTTGATAGCCAGTTTTTCAATCAGATTGTTGTATTCGTCATAGCTTACATAAAGGTGCTTGCCGTCTTCTGTCAACATCGAAATACTCCCCAATTAATAGCTGTCTACGCAATGTGGTAAAGGGCTGGAGGCACTTTTTATCTATCACCGACAAGGGGGCCGGGTAGCACCCAATCAGTCGGCAAGATAGGGGTGCCGCATCAGGATGGTGTGGTCACGATCCGGGCTGGTGGACACCATGTGGATCGGCACGCCGGTAACCTGCTCGATGCGCTGCAGATACAGACGGGCAGCGCTGGGCAACTTGTCATATTCGGTGACACCCACGGTGCTGTCGCTCCAGCCCGCCAATGTTTCATAGACTGGTTTGCAACGGGCGATGTCGTCCGCTCCCATCGGCAGAATGTCGGTGAGGTCGCCGTCAAGTTCATAACCGGTGCACAGCAGCAACTCTTTCAGGCCGTCGAGCACGTCCAGCTTGGTGATGCACAGCCCGGTCAGGCCATTGACCTGAGCCGAGCGCTTGAGCAATGCTGCGTCAAACCAACCGCAGCGACGACTGCGCCCGGTTGTCACACCTTTCTCGGCACCGACTGTGCTCAGGTGGTAGCCGGGGGTGCCAGGCCGTTCCCAGTCCAGCTCGGTCGGAAACGGACCACCACCGACGCGCGTGCAATAGGCCTTGGTGATGCCCAGAATGTAGTGCAGCAGGCCCGGGCCAACACCGGCACCGGCCGCCGCGTTACCTGCCACACAGTTGCTGGAGGTGACAAACGGGTAAGTGCCATGGTCCACGTCAAGCAGTGTCCCTTGCGCGCCTTCGAACAGAAGGTTCTCACCTTTGAGGTGGGCATTGTTTAGTTCGCGTGACACGTCAGCCATCATGGGCTTGAGCAGTTCGGCATGACGCATTGCCTCGTCATACACCGGCTGAAACTGCACTGTGCCATCTTTCATGTAAGGTGCCAGCATCGGGCCAAAGTCAAAGGCCCGGGAACCCAGGTAGGTGGTCAGCACATGGTTGTGCAGGTCCAGCAGATCGTGCAACTTGCTGGCAAAGCGCTCAGGGAACTTCAGGTCTTGCACGCGCAAGGCGCGCCGAGCGATCTTGTCCTCGTAAGCCGGGCCGATGCCCCGGCCGGTGGTGCCAATCTTTTCAATGCCGCCCTGCTCGCGTGCCGCTTCACGGGCCACATCCAGTGCGGCGTGAAACGGCAGGATCAACGGGCATGCCTCGCTGATGCGCAGCCGTGAACGCAACTCAACCCCGACTTTTTCCAAGCCGGCGATTTCTTCAAACAGCTTGGCCGCTGACAGCACGACACCGTTGCCAATGTAGCATTTGACACCGGGACGCATGATGCCACTGGGAATCAGGTGCAAGGCGGTTTTCACACCGTTGATGACAATTGTGTGCCCGGCATTGTGGCCGCCTTGAAAGCGCACCACGCCCTGTGCACTCTCGGTCAGCCAATCGACCAACTTGCCTTTGCCCTCGTCGCCCCACTGGGTGCCAACGACAACCACATTACGCCCTTTGATCGCAGTCATTTTGTTTCGCTTATCAATCAGATCGCTTGCACAACCCACTGCCCGGCCACTTCAATCAGCTTGCGGTCGCAATGGAATTCATCAACTTCGCTCTCGTGGCCAGGCAACACGCGCATGACAATTTCACCGCGGTTGCGCAAAGCGGCGATGGCATCGGCCAGTGCGATGTCGTCACGCCAAGGTGCCCGAATGGCGACCTGCAACGGGCGTGGCTGCACAGCCGCCACCAAGGCCTTCAGATCCAGGCTGAAACCCGCTGCCGGACGGTTGCGGCCAAACACCGCTCCCACCTCGTCATAGCGTCCACCGCGCACCAGCGCATCGCTGCCCGCTGGGGCGTAGATGGCAAAGCGTGCACCGGTGTAATAGGCGTAACCACGCAAGTCGGCCAGATCAAAAGTCACTTGCACACCTTGCAAATGGTTTGCCAATTGCTTCAAACTGAGTAGCGCTTCACGCACAGCCGGTAAGGGCTGGAGCACCTTTTCAGCCTCAATCAGGACATGATCGTCGCCATACAGTTGCACCAGCGCCAACAGGCCCTGACGCACTTCAGCGGGCATGTGTTGCGTCAAGGTGATCAGTTCCGGGCTGTCCTTGGCGGCCAGTGCCGCGTACAGGTTGGCGAGCTCGGCAGCATTGACGGACATGCCGGAGAGCATCGCCTTGACAAGACGGGCATCCGCCAGGTCAATACTCGGGGCCTGCACCTTGGCAGCCTTCAGGCAATCCAGCGCCAGGGTCAGCACCTCGATATCTGCTTCGAGACCGGCGTGGCCGTAAATTTCGGCACCGAATTGCAGCGGCTCGCGGGTGGCATGCGGGGCACTGGGACGGGTATGCAGGACCGGCCCACAGTAGCACAAGCGTGTCACACCACTGCGATTGAGCAGATGGGCATCAATGCGGGCAACCTGGGGTGTGCTGTCGGCGCGCAGCCCCATCATGCGGCCCGAGAGTTGGTCAACCAGCTTGAACGTCTGCAAATCCAGCGCAACGCCAGCACCGGTGAGCAAGGATTGAATATGCTCCAGCAACGGTGGCATGACCAGTTCATAGCCATAACAGCGCGCTGTATCGAGCAGATCTCGGCGTAATTCTTCGATGTGCCGTGCGTCTGACGGCAAGACATCGGCAATGTGATCCGGCAGGACCCAAGCAGACATGTGATTTTTAGGAGCTGTTAAAAACGCGATTTTACCGTTTGCCAGCGGCTGATTCCGTCAGGCCAGCCACCAAATCAGCGCAACACCCAATAACAGGCTGCACAAGCCAAAAAAGCGCAACTGACCATCGCCAAGTTGCAGAACCTGAAGAAAGGTCTTGCGCCAGGTGGCTGGCGAGAGAAAAGGCATAAAGCCCTCGATCACCAACACCAGGGCAACGGCAAGCCAGAAAGTGGTGCTGTCCAGCCCTGTCTCCATGGCTACTTCTTGCCTTGCGCCGGGGCAACCGACGCACCCGCCGCACCGCCGCGCAGGGCTTTGAAAAACTCGGAACTTGACGGATCGAGCACCATCACGTCGCTCTTCTTGGAAAAAGTTGACTGGTAAGCACCCAGGCTTCGATAAAACTGGGCAAACTGGGGATCTCGGCCAAACGCTTCGGCATAGGTGCGGGCCGCCTCGGCATCGCCCTCGCCCTTGATCTTTTGCGCATCACGGTAAGCGTTGGCTATTGTCACCTCACGCTGACGATCAGCATCTGCGCGAATCTTTTCGCCCTCGGCAGCACCCGTCGAGCGCAGTTCGTTAGCCACCCGTTTGCGCTCGGCTTCCATCCGGCGATAAACTGACTCGGTAATCGCATCAACATAGTCCACCCTGGTGATGCGCACATCAATCACATCCACACCCCAGGGCTTGGCACCACGCACCTGCCCAAGTACCTCACCTTTGACATCTTCCATCAAAGCCTCACGTTTCGCCGATAGCAGTTCCTTGACCGTGCGCTTGTTGATTTCTTCCTGGAACGCGTTGCGTACCACGCGGTTCAACTGGCTGGCACCGGCTGCCTCGGTGGTACCCACGTTGCGGATGTACTGGGTGGGCTCGGAAATCCGCCAGCGAACATACCAGTCAATCACCACACGCTGCTTTTCGGCTGTCAACACCGGTTCGTTGTCAGTGCTGTCGAGCGTCAGCAAACGTTTGTCAATGTAGGACACATTCTGAAAAGGCGGTGGCAGCTTGAAGTTCAAGCCAGGCTCGGTGATGACATCCTTGATCTGCCCCAGAGCAAAAACAACACCAAACTGCCGTTGATCCACCACAAACAGGGTAGAACTGGCAATTGCCAACACAAAAAGAACACTGGAAATAACAAAACCTAGCCGATTCATGCGGGGCTCCTAGCGGGATTCACGGGTGCGGGCACGCGCCGCATCGCGGGTGCGCGCATCCACAGGTGTGGCGGCTGCGTTGGCTGGGGCGCCTGCGGGAGGAACCGCCAGCGGTGCAGGCACTGCGTCGTCCGACGTTTGCCCCGTCATCTGGATGATCTTGTCCAATGGCAAATACAAGAGATTGGAGCCCTGCCGCGAGTCAATCATGATCTTGGTAACACTGCTGTAAATCTGCTGCATGGAATCGATGTACATGCGATCACGAGTGACTTGCGGGGCCTTCTGGTATTCAGCCAGCACTGACTTGAAGCGCTGGGAATCGCCCTGTGCCTGTGCCACGATACGGGCCTTGTAGGCATCGGCCTCTTCCTTGAGCCGCGATGCAGCACCAACCGCACGCGGAATCACGTCGTTAGCATAGGCTTGCGCTTCGTTTTTGGCTCGTTCCCGCTCTTGCCCGGCCTTGAGCACATCATCAAATGCGGCTTGCACCTGCTCGGGGGGGCGCACACCACCTTGCTGCAAGTTGATGCCAACCACTTCGATGCCGACTTTGTAGCGGTCCAGAATCTTTTGCATCAATGCTCTCACCCGCGGCGCAATCTGGTCTCGTTCGTCCGACAAAGCACTGTCCATCCGCATCTTTCCGACCACCTCGCGAACAGCCGTTTCGGCTGCCTGAACCACAGCATCGGCCGGATTTTTGCTCTCAAAAAGAAATGCACGTGCGTCGCTCAAGCGGTACTGCACGGCAAATTTGATTTCGACGATGTTTTCGTCTTCTGTCAGCATGGCCGATTCTCGCAAGCCTGTGGCTTTGATGACAGTATCGCGCCCGACATCAACTGACCTGATCTGTGTCACAAAAATGACTTCATGACGCTGAATTGGATAGGGCAAACGCCAATTGAAGCCCGCACCCACGGTTGAGTTGAACTTACCGAACTGGGTAATAACGGCCTGCTGGCCTTCCTGAACAATGAAAAAACCTGTACCCAGCCAAATCAGCACCGCTACAGCGACCACCAGCCCAGCTCCAACACCTGCGTTTTTCATATCGGGCTGAAAGCCTCCGGGTGTCCTGTTGCCCCCACCGGTGCCGCCACTGGCAGGACCGCCGCGCCCGCCAACTTTGGTGTTACCAAATAAGCCGCCTAGTTTGCGATTGAAATCCCGCCACAATTCATCGAGATCAGGCGGCCCCTGATTGCCGCCCTGCCGCGGCCTGCGATCTTCGTTGGCTCGCGGTGGGGTTTCTGGAACACCGGTCGCAGGACGATCAGTCTCACCGCTATCGGCGTTGTCAGCAGGCTTGTCGTCCGAGCGTCCCCAACGGGGATCATTGAGGTTGAACATTCCCTTAAGTCGCTGCGGCCAGAATGCCAAACTGAAAGTCGGTAATTGAAGTTTCATCGAATCAACTCTTGTCTAATGAACGCCGATTGTGCCGAATCAAACGCCAGCCTCACGGCCCAAAGGGAAATCTGCCGGTACCACCAAGTTTTGCACTGGAAGCAACCTTTCCGACAGCAAGCGACGCAGCGCCACCAAACCCTCGCCGTCGCGTGCGCTCAAAAAAACACGCGGGGTCGGCAGACCATCGAGTTCGTAAACATCTTGCAGCACGGCTGGCCGGTTGTCTGGTTCGAGCCTATCGAGTTTGTTGAACACCAGCACCTGAGGGACATCTGCAGCACCGATTTCAGCCAAAACCCGTTGCACCTGCTCAATTTGCTCGGTGAAATTGGGGCTGGAAAAATCAACCACGTGCATGAGCAGATCTGCGTCTACCGCTTCTTGCAAGGTGGCTTGAAACGCATCGATCAAACCATGCGGCAAATCACGAATGAAGCCAACCGTATCGGACAGCGAGATCATGCGCCCAATCTCGCCCAAATAGAACTGGCGCGTGGTGGTGTCTAGTGTTGCAAACAACTGATCGGCCGCATAGGCACGCGCTTTAACAAGGGCATTGAACAGGGTGGATTTGCCAGCGTTGGTGTAGCCAACCAATGAAATATTGAAAGTTTCACGCCGCTCACGTTGGCGTCGTTGGGTCTGCCGCTGCCGTTTGACCTTGACCAGCCGCTCCTTGGTGCGTTTGATGCTGTCGCTGATCATCCGTCGATCAAGTTCGATTTGGGTTTCGCCCGGCCCGCCGCGCATGCCGATGCCTCCGCTTTGGCGCTCCAGGTGAGACCAGCGGCGCACCAGGCGCGTGCTCAGGTACTGTAGTCGCGCCAACTCAACCTGCAATTTACCCTCATGACTGCGCGCACGCTGCCCGAATATTTGCAGAATCAACAAGGTTCGATCATTCACTGGCAACTCAAGATGCCGCTCAAGATTGCGTTGCTGCGCCGGACTCAAACTTTGATCAAACAAGATTTCCTGGACACCCATTTGTAGCGCCAGTTGTTTGATTTCGTCAGCTTTTCCACGGCCAATATACAGCGCAGCATCTGGCGCGCGCCGCTTGCAAGTTACTCTCGCCACTGGGTGTAGCCCCGCAGTCTGGGCTAGCAGACCCAGTTCTTCCAGTTGGTCGTCAAACCGGGGCAGTCCAAAATCAACACCCACCAACAAGGTGGGGGCGCTTCTGATATCAGGCTGAGCCAGGTTCGTCACCCTCAACCACTGAGAAATTGACTGCGCGACCCGGCACGATAGTCGAAATCGCGTGTTTGTAGACCATTTGCGTCACCGTGTTGCGTAGCAAAACGACATACTGATCAAATGACTCAATCTGACCTTGAAGCTTGATCCCGTTGACCAGGTAAATAGACACTGGCACGTGTTCCCGACGTAGTGTGTTGAGAAACGGATCTTGTAAGAGTTGGCCTTTGTTGCTCACGATATTCTCCGTGTTCGGATAATTTAAGAAGAGGGCACGATACCACAGACATCTGGCCTTTTATTGGAAGCCGTCATAAACACCCAATTAATTTGACCTGAAAGGTACATGCCCGAGGTCAATCAGCTTTTTCTGAAAATGGGTTACTTGATGTCTTCATTTCAATGCGCAAAGGTGTCCCGGCCAAGTCAAATTCCTTGCGAAAACGTCCTTCCAGAAAACGCTTGTAAGCATCGGTCACATGCTCGAGTGAGTTTCCGTGGATTACGATCACCGGTGGGTTCATGCCACCTTGATGAGCGTAACGCAACTTGGGACGGAACATGCCCGCGCGCTTTGGGCTCTGGAATTGCACAGATTCCAACAGTAACCTTGTCAATACCGGCGTGGACATCTTGCAGGTAGCAGCTTTGAAGGCCTGAGCTATGGATACCCACAATGGCCCAAGCCCCTGGCGTTTTTGCGCGGAAATCAAATGAAGATTGGCGAACTTCAAAAACCCTAACCTGGTTTCAATGGATCGCTTGACAAGTTCGCGTTGGTACTCATCCACGGCATCCCATTTGTTGATCGCCAACACTACGGCCCGGCCATTTTCAAGAATGTAGCCAGCAATGTGCGCATCTTGGTCAGTTACACCCTGAGTCGCATCAATCAGCAGCAGAACCACATGGGCAGACTCAATCGCCTGCAGGGTCTTTACCACCGAAAATTTTTCGATCGCCTCAAAAACCTTGCCCCGCCGACGCAGACCGGCCGTGTCAATCAATTCAAATTTCTGGCCATTGCGTTCAAAAGGAACAGAAATGGCATCTCGGGTTGTGCCGGGCAGATCAAAAGCAACAAGTCTCTCCTCGCCCAGCCAGACATTGATCAGCGTGGATTTGCCCACGTTGGGACGCCCGGCAACAGCCAGCTTGATCACGCCTGGTTCAAATTCGGGGCTTACATCATCATTGAGCGCGCCAAAGGGTTCCAGCGCAACATCTATCAAGGAGCGAATGCCTTGTCCATGCGCCGCTGAAACAGGATGTACTTCGCCCAGGCCTAACTCGTAAAACTCAACCAATTGAATGCCTTCAAGCATGCCTTCCGCCTTGTTGGCGACCAAAATACAAGGCTTGCCGAGCCGACGCAAGTAGTTCGCAATGTCATGGTCTTGCGCCGAGACACCACCGCGCGCGTCCACCACAAAAACCACCACATCGGCCTCAGCAACCGCCTGACGGGTCTGTTTGGCCATTTCCATGTAAATGCCACTTGCAGCATCGGGCTCAAACCCCCCGGTGTCAATGACAATGAACTCGTGTTTGCCTTGCTTGCCGTTACCGTAATGTCGATCACGAGTCAGTCCGAAAAAGTCTGCCACGATGGCATCACGAGACTTCGTCAATCGGTTAAATAGCGTCGATTTACCAACATTGGGGCGGCCGACCAAGGCGATGACGGGTTTCATTTGTTTCAGTCGAGGTGCAACTGGTGTTGCTTCACTCTGGCCGAAAACCAAACACGCCACCGTTGCGCGTAACGACCACCAGCGTTCCATCAGCCGAAACCGGGGTGACGGAAATGGCTGAACCGTCGGTAGTGAGTCGGGTCAGTAACGAGCCGTCGACACGGGAGACAAAATGCACAAAGCCTGAGTTATCACCGACAACAACTGATCTGCCAAGCACCAGCGGCGCACTCAACTGGCGAAAACGCAATCTATCCGTTTCCCACACCTGCTTACCGTCGCTAGCGCTCCAGGACAAAACGCGACCATCGGCTTCAACACCGTAAACCTGGTGGTCATCACCGTGCACGCCCACTGATCCCGATGCAGCTTGGCGCCAAATCACCTTGCCGCGAACCGTCTCGACACACCCCACGGCAGCCTGAAATGCACGCACACATACGACATCGGCTTCACGGCTGGCACCTGCCACCAAATCAACCAGTCTTTCAATGTCATTGGTGCCGCGCGGCGTAGCGATGGCTGCATCCCATAGTACAGAGCCGGTAAGTGGGTTCAAACCAAGGAGACGACCAGAAAAACCAACGACCAAGGTGTTGTGTACAGGTAACAGCACACCCGCCTGGCGTAGCACCAATGCTTCGCCCGGGCGCTGGTATTGCCACAACTTACGCCCTGATTGCGCATCAAACGTTGTCAACATTCGATCCGCGCCCAACACAAACACTCGCTCACCGGCAACCAATGGTGACGTGAATACTTGAGCTGCCAGACGGCTCCGCCACAGTTCCCGTCCTGCTTCAAGCACGACCAACTCACTGTCACGCGTCACTACAGCGACATAGCGACCATCACTGCCCACCCCTGCAGCGATTGGGCTTCCAACATTCGCCCGCCAACCCGCCGCACCGGTGCGGGCATCGAGGGAAACCACGGACCCGTCAGCGCTGGCAAGCATCACACCACTACGATTGGCCTTGATGGCCAGCGGGAAGTCAACGCTCCCCAGATTGCTTGTCCAGACCAAGCGTGCACCCAAGAGAGATGGGTTTGAACCCAGTTCAGCCGGATTTGGTCTAGAGGACCCACTGGCACAGGAGGCAAGCCACAGCACCAATACTCCCGCCAAGCAGACTTGCAACAACCGAATCGAGAAATATTTGGCCATTGGTGATTACTTTCCTGTGGTCAATGCCAACAGATCACGACCTTGCACATCAACCCCCATGGCGTTGAGCTTGACCTCGATCAGACGACGATATTCTGTGCGAGCATCGAGCAGACGGTAAGCCTTCTCATACTCAATGATGGCTTGAGACTTGTCCCCTTTTAAAGCCATGATGTTACCCTTGCGGTCAGCGACGAGGCCTTCAAAACTGGCGGGGAAAGTGCTATTCATCAAACTCAAGGCATTATCGAGATTTTTCGATTCCATCAAAATGGTAGCCAATCGGAGCTTGGCCAAAGCCTGGTAGCCGACATCGGTTGATTGTTCAGCAAGCCAGGTGAGTGCTGCCTTGGCCGCATCGGCCTTACCCATGGTCACGAATTGTTTGGACACCAAAAACGCAGACTGGTGAGCATAGGTGGTAGAACCGAAACGATCT
>DAOSLL010000068.1:0-11221 GCA_035368905.1 Rhodoferax sp. | reverse complement strand
CCTGAACGCTGGCATAGGACGGTGCAGGGTTGCCAGCAGCAGGCAAGATGTCGACCGGGGCCTTGATGTCTGGCGCTTTGGCCGCCGGCACCGCCCAAGTGATGTTGCGCCAATGGCCTTGCTGATCGAGCCATAGGCTGAGCAGACCGGCGCCCAGGCCCAGCACCAGCAGCAGCAGCAGACGGACCGGAGTCAGCCTCATGGCCGCACCCTGAACACAGAGAAATTAAACTGCCCGCCGAGACGTTGAATGCTGGCTGGAAGCACCGCACCGATGGTCTGCAGCGTCATGCCCTCCACCACCACCACCGGCATTTGTTCTGGCAAGCGGCTCAATGCGGCTTGAATGGCAGACAAATTACCCTCGACCCGCAAGCTGATGCCGATTCTGTCGAATTTGCCGACTTCTTTGGCCGGCAATACCTGAATGCTGATGATGTCCAGCTTACTGTCGGAAAAAAGGGCGCGGATGCGTTGCTGGGCATCGTTGCCGGACTTGGTCGCGTCTTGCGTTGCCGGGTAAGTCAGTTGAGAAAGCTGCGCACTGGCTTTGGCCCCGAAGGCCTGCAGGTCGGCGCTGCGGGCCATCAGCCCCTGCAGCCTGGCATGGCGAGGCTCAATTTCGGCCAAAATGCCCTCTACCCGCTGGTGCTTGACCCACACCACATACGCGCTGCCCAACACCGGCAGCAGCAGCGCCAGTACGGTGAGCACTTGCAAAAGAGCAATACGATCAAGCGAAAAACGATTCATTTGGCGGGGGCGATTGGAGCGGGAACAAGTGGGGCCGAGCCGACTCTGGTCGGCCCCCTTGGGGCGGAAGCGATTCGGGCAGGGACGCTTGGGCCGACAGCCATAGGCATCGAAACGCTTGGGGTTGAAGTGCTTGGGGCAGAAGCGATTCGGGCAGGAACGCTTGCGGCTGAAGCGATTGGGGCGGGAGCAATTGGCACCACAACGACGGGTGCGGAAATGACCGGAGCGGGAACGATGGGCACCGAAGCGACCGGGGCGGGCGCGATCTGCGCCGCGTCGATTTTGAACTCGATGGTGAACTGTTCGCGCTGTATACCTGGTGGCTTGACTGCTGGTGTCGGGGCGGTGACATCGCGCAGGCCAGGGGTAGCGCCAAGTTGGCGCATCAGCACGGAGGCATTTGAGGTTTGACCGGACATGGTCACTTTGAGACCCTGGACCTGAAGGTTGAGCAGCGATGTGTCGTCCGGCAATGCGTCGGAAATCAGCTTCAAGGCCTGCAACGGAGGCACGGTTTTGCCCATGGCTTCGGCCAAGTTGGCCAGTTGGTCGGTGACGTGCACCAACGCCTCACGCTGCTTGACAACGGGGATGGCACGCTGCTGCAGGTCATTGATGGCGGCGTGGGCTTGCAATGCCCGCAGGTACAGTTGTACGCTGGGTGTGACACCTATGGCGGCGACCAGGGCGAGCACCAGCAGCAGCAGCAGCGCGCTGACCCAGCGCCAGACGACGCTGTGACTGGCCCGCACTGACTCGCCAAAACCGGGCAGCACCAAATGGGTCTGCTCTGGCAAACCAGCCACCCAGACTTCGGTTTTGGCCGGATTGAGGCCCGGGTGGGCTTGTTCGATATAGCGGGCAAGCTGTTTGCGTGAAGCCATGACCAGGTGAACGGTGAGAAATGCACCCCGTTCGCGGTCAGGCTCAAGCGCATTCGTCCAGATCAGATCGTCCGGGGCAAATGGGTTGAGGCCAGACACCTGCAGGGTCAGCGCCGCCTGCAGCTCGTGTGCTTGAAGCTGCGGCATCTGCAGCGTCTTGCGCAGCAGCAGGTGCTCTGGCATTTGCACCGCGTCAAAGCGCGCCGACCGGGCCAGTATCGGATCATCAACGCAAGGGGTACCGGGGCCGCGACTCAAAACGGATTTGCCGTCGGGTAGCCATACCCGCACCGACAACTTGGGCCAAAGCCAGGCCAGCACTGGCCAGTTGAGCATTTTGGCCCAGGCAATCAACAGATCACGCCTCAGGGACGCGAGATCAAGACCAAAAAACTGGGTGGCGGTTGATGCAGTGGACATTGTCAGGCAGGTAGGCAATCAGACTGCGCGCGGGCTTGGCAAAAGCAATTGTTGCTTGCCTAGCACCCGCCATGGAAGGTTTGTGCGCGGATCGGTGTCCCAATAGACCTGCCAGGCCCGCAGCAAACGGGAGCCGTCAGGCAGTTCAACGCTGACTTCAAATCTCAAGCTTTTGGATACTGCCATGTCTATCAACTCAGGTTTAAAAAAAGTGCCATCCAACAAAAAGTCGGCAGCGTCGCGCTGTGCCATGAATTGATTTGCGCGGGTGGTATTGCCGGCCGCCAATGCTTCCAGAACGCCCAGTGGCGCAGCCAGGGGATTGACGCGTCCGCCGCCGTTTTTGATGACAGCCGTGACAAGGGGTGCTACTTTAGCATAGAGGTCATAGCTCATGCCGGGCACCAGTAACAGGTCATCGGCGGCGGCAAACCCCCAGGGAAGGCCTTTGCGGTTGATTTTCTGGCGGGTGACTAGCGTGTCTTGTGCCAGCGTCTGCGCAGTCGCCGGGTCGGCGCCGCCAGCGTACTGGTATAGGCCCGCCAGCAATGCCACCGGCGCGTTGTTCAGGTCCACCAGTCCATTGAGCGGTGTGATTCGAACCGGAAAACTTTGTCCGCCAAAGTCAACTGACAGGTTTTTCTGGCCTTTGGGCAGCCCTTTGGGGTCTGCGTGCAGGTTTTGCATGGCCAGCAGCAGGGCCGCGTCGCCCACGACGCTTGCCCGCAGCAACTGGCGCTGCAAGCCGACCGCTTGAGCATCAACGCGGACTGACCGGACAACCCCTGAGATGATCAGACTCATGGCTGCAACCAGCCACAAAACGGCAATCAGGGCCATGCCGCGGCAGAGCCCGAGCCGTGCCGAACCGACCGGTTGTAGTTGCCCGAGCTTAGGGCGTATTGATGGTTTCATCGCTTAGCGGCAAGACATACAAGGGAAAGGTCCACTGTGCTAGCATGGTTTGCGCGCCATCTTGCAGTGACAGGCGCACCCGCTCGGGTGTCACGTCGGCAATTGGCCAACCGGTTTGCCACCCGGATGACCAGATTTTTTCTTGCTCATGTCCTTGTGGCAACTGCCCCTGCGCCTCGACAGTGAGCTTGGCAACTTGGTGAGTCAAAACGTGCGGCTCGGCGCTTGACCAGTCGGGCAAGTTAAATTCTGCATCGCAGGGGGCCAGCCGCAGCACCAGTGCCTCACCGTCATCGACTCGTTCAACGGCCAGACGGAAGTATCGCCGCCCACCGACATCCGGTCGGGCTGGCAGTATGCCGACCCATATCACGCTGTTGGCCGTGGCATGAAAGGGCATCATGGTCTTGCCCAAATCACTGGGCATGTCGATTCTGGCAACAGAAATGCCACCAAGCACCCTGGCCAGTAACGCGCGGGTTGTTCGCAACGCGTCAACCCGTTCAAGGCGTTGGTCAATTTTGGTTTCGGTTTGTGCCATGGTGCGCAGGGCGGACATCAGCCCGGTCATCAGCAGTGACAGCAGCGCCATCACCACAATCAGTTCCAGCAGGGTAAAGCCGCGCACGGTTTTCATCGAATCACCTCACCTGGGCGAGGCTTACGTTCAGGCAACAGAGTTGCCAGCTCGATTTGACCCCGGCGGGTGCCTGTGGCCCAAGAAACCACCAGGTTCACCTGATGCAGCGGCACCACTTGAGGTCCTTGAATGCCGCTGGCAAATGGCACACTGTGAACTTGCCACTGAAACCCGGCTGACTCGCCCAATTCGTTCCAGCCCTCGATGCCGACGAAGTTGCGGCTTGCCAGAATCGACTCGGCCAGCCAAACAGACTGCTGCTGCAGTCCGATTTCGGCGGTGCTGCGGGCGCTGCCACCGGCCGCGCGGTAAAGCAGGCCGACCGACATCGCCATGATGGCAAAGGCCACCAATAATTCAAGCAGCGAAAAGCCTCGCTGTCGGGTCAATCTGGATGACGGCAGCCTGTGGGTCATGGTGAACGCGGTTCCTGGGTGACTTGCCCGAGCAACCAGTCAACCCGAATACGCACGCCGGCACCCGACGGCCGGACCAACTCGATGGTGCCGCCGGTTGAGCCGCCTTCGGGCAGGAAAGCAATGCGTGCCAGGCCCTGGTCCGGCGCTACGCCGAGTTGACCAACGATGGTCTTGATTTCAAGAGACTTGGGCAGCGACTTTTGTGGTCTGCCTTCGATGCCAAACTGGCGCTGGTTCAGATCGACTTGGTAAACCACTGTCTGCCCGAGTGCCCCTGCCATTTGGCGGGCCTGGCGGAGGTCGGTGACCATGCTTCGCACGGTGTCCCGGTACTGGCTGCCTTCATTGAGTTTGCCAAATGCGAACGGCACCAGACCAACCAGCATGGCACCGATGGCCAGCACAACCATCAACTCGATCAGCGTGAAACCACGCTGCAGCAGACTGGGCCGGTAGCTACAAGCGGGGCCTTGAAGTGTCTCAGGGGTGATTGCGAATGTCAGCATTTTCGCCAGTGCCGCCCGCCGCGCCATCGGCACCAAGGGTCATGATGTCAACGCCGCCGTTACTGGCCGGACTGCTGAAGACATAGGGCTTGCCCCAGGGGTCGTTGGGTACATTGCCCTTGATGTAGGGGCCGTTCCAGCCGTTCGCACTGGCGGGCCGGTTCAATAGCGCATCAAGTCCCTCTGCCGTTGCCGGGTAGCGCCCGACATCGAGCTTGAAGAGCTCCAGTGATTTTTCAAGGTCGGCAATCTGCAGTGCGGCCGTCTTCGACTTGGCTCCACCAAGCTGGTTCATCACGCGCGGTCCTACCAGACCAGCCAACAGCGTCAATATCACCAAGACGACGAGCAACTCGATCAGGGTAAAGCCGCTGCTTCGACGCTTCAGATACAACTTGTTCGGGGCAGAAGAGTGGTTCATGGTGATGGAATTCATGTACTGAAGTTAAATTTTTAAGCCAAACATTTTTAATAGTATATCGCAGCAAGCAAATGGGATCAGGGATGTTCAGGTCTGCCTTTACATAACCTTTACCTGACACAAGTTAAGAGTTGACAGAGCCAAGCAGTGCATGCAGAAATAATCAACAGATAACTTCAAAAATGGCCACAATGACAATCTTAGCGGATCAAATATTTTAATTTCAGAAATGGTTTTTCTATAAAATGCCATGACATAACTGCCAGGGTCAGTGTCAAAATTGCAGAAATAGGAAAAACAATATACCACTCCCTGGTCCAAAGAAACGTGGCGACCAGCGCTTGCTGAATCGGAAACCCGTACAGATAAATGCCATAGGAATAGTCTCCCCGTTTTAGAAAGGCAGGCATGGGAATTTTCAGCATTCCGACATAAACAATGGCATACACAACCATGGCTGACGTAAGATATGAAAAGCCACCGTCTTGTCCAAAAAATACATAAAAAACCAGACAAAACAGTACGATGTCCAATCGCCATGGAATAATGTCGGATTTTAAAAAAATCAAACTACCAAATAAAAAAGAGAAAACCAGGGTTGAATCCATGGGTACAAAGTTTGGCTTCCCAACCTCATATGTGAAATCAAGTCCCAAAGATATCAAAAGCCCAACCAGCAGGCAGTAAAAATAAAGTTTTTTTCGGTCAAAAATTCCAAATAACATCAGACATGTCAAAATCAAATAGCCATAATAATCTGGTCTCAAGGTCCATAAGTTTCCGTTTACCGTTCCTGGAAATGGATTGTCATTGAAGACACCGGGTAGATTGAAATTAATGATGCCGATGATGTTCTTGAAATAAATCCAAAATTCGCTTGACGAGAAATAGTCGGATAAATTCAACGTCGTAAAGATGGCACCCAGAAAGATAGCCGATAAAAAAACTTCCAATGCCAATGCCGGGAATATTCTTAATATGCGATGCCAGATAAACTTGGTAACGCTTTTTACCCGAATGCCACTGCCTGTGACCAAGAAACCGCCCAGACCAAAAAATGCAGGTAATAAGGACATGGCCAAAACGTGAATCCATGGCGGACTAGCTACATAGGCGGTCACCCCCTTGGCCAGCGTCAAACTGTGCAGGGCCATGATGGTGATGGACAAGTAAACCCGAATGGCATCAAAACCAGGGCCCACACCTTGATGCTCTTTCAGTTTATCGGCCAGGGTTATTTTCGGGCGCGCCAAGAATTTAATTTTGATCATCAGAAGAACCGGACCCGTCAGAGGGTTGTTGAAAAAAACCGCAGTCGGGTCAAATCACCCTTCTTTTCTCTCTGTTCTTTCGATAAGACTCGTCACAGGCGTGTCAGAACAGTTGCTGTGGCAGAGCGCGAAGGCACTTGCTGGCACGCGACACCACCGCATGGAGCCGCTGAACTGCAAGCAGACGCACGCTACACCGCCAGATCATTGACCGACAGAATACCCAGCATGATCGACACAATGATCGATGCAATGAGTATGCCAAGCACCAGAATCAGCACGGGTTCGAGCAGCGTCAGGCTGCGCTTGATGCCGGTTTCAACGTCGCCATTGAAGATGCGGGCCAGCTCCAGCAGCATCGGGCCCATGCGACCGGTTTCTTCGCCGACCCGGACCAGATTGACAGCCAGAGGTTCAAAAATGCCGCAGGCTTGCAGCGCATCAACCATCTTGCCGCCGCCCTTGACCTTGGGCGCAACGCCTTCGAGCGACTGGCGCATGCTGATGTTGCCAACCGTCTGGGTGGCGATATTCAATGCGGTAATCAAGGGCACACCATTGCCCAGCAAGGTGCCCAGCGAACGGGCAAACAGCGTCAGGTTGTACTTGAGCACCAGTTTGCCAATCAATGGCAGTCGCAGTGCCCGGGCCTGCCACCAACGAATTCCCGACGGAGAGCGCCACCAGTGGCGCAGCAGCCACAGCAGCACAATTGCACCAAAAAACATGAACAGTCCATAGTTGGTAAAGGCATGGCCAATGACCATGATGAATTTGGTCGGTAGCGGCAGGGCATCGCCCATGTCCTTGAACAGGGTTTCAAACTGGGGCACCACAAAACCCAGCATGGCAATCAGGGACAGCAACGCAACTGTGAGCAATATGGCCGGGTAAATGGCCGCCGAAATGACGCTTTCACGCAGTGCACGCAGTCGGTCAAGGTGTTCAAACAGACGCTCCAGCACGGCACTGATCTGGCCACCCGCTTCGCCCGAGCGGATCATGTTGATGTAGAAGTCACCAAATTGCTGAGGGTGGCGGCCAAGCGCCCGGCTCAGGGGCACACCGCTTTTGACATCGTCGAGGATCGACTGGGTCAAGCCGACCATGGCGGGTTTGGCGTTCATGCCAATCAGCACCCGCAGCGCGTTGTCCAGGGCCAGACCGGCCTTGAGCATGATCGATAGCTCGCTGGTCAACTCCAGAATGTCGGCTTGGGTGATGCCCTTGGACTGGCCAAGTCCGCCCCGGCGCAAGGGTGTTGTTGCGACGCTGGCCAGAACTGGGGCGCCAGCGCCTGCTTCGCTGATTTGCAACGGTGTCAGGCCCTGGGCGCGCAACTGCTGCATGACCTGGGCCTGGCTGGCGGCGTGCAGGCGACCTTCGATGACCTTGGCATCAGCCTGGGCGGCCTTCCAGTCAAAGTCAGGCATCGGTGCGGTCCTCGGTCACCAGCAGCAGCTCGTCGAGGCTGGTGATGCCCGCCGCAACCTTGAGCAAACCGTCCTCGTACAGGGTGTGCATGCCGGAACTGGTGGCCTTGGCATGCAGGGCGGCGGCATCGAGACCGTCCAGAATGGCGCGTCGCATCGGGTCGTCAATGACCAGCAACTCATGGATGCCGCAGCGCCCGGCATAGCCGGTCTGGCGGCAATGCTCGCAGCCGACAGACTTGTAGAGCTGCTGCGGGTGCAGTCCCATGCGCTGCAGACCACTGCTGACGACCAGGCTGGGCTCGGGGGTGTAGGGCGCTTTGCAATGCTCGCACAGGCGGCGCACCAACCGCTGCGACAGCACACCGTTGACTGACGAGGTGATCAGGTACGACTCAATGCCCATGTCCTGCAGCCGGACAATTGCCCCGGCGGCCGTGTTGGTGTGCAAAGTTGATAGCACGAGATGCCCTGTCAGTGCGGACTGCACCGCTATTTGGGCAGTTTCTCCGTCGCGCATTTCACCGATCATGATGATGTCGGGGTCTTGCCGCAGGATCGAGCGCAGGGCGTTGGCAAAGCTCAGGCCGATTTGCTGGTGCACCTGAATCTGGTTGATGCCGGCCAGTTGGTATTCAACGGGTTCTTCGACAGTGATGATTTTGTGCGCGTCGGCATCGAGCTTCGACAATGCAGTGTAAAGGGTGGTGGTTTTGCCCGAACCGGTCGGGCCGGTGATGAGCAAGATGCCATGCGGGCGCGACAGCAGATGGTTGAAATGCACCAGGTTGTCCGGCGCAAAACCGATCGATTCCATGCTGTAACGCACACTGGAGCGGTCCAGCACGCGCATCACCAGACTTTCGCCATGCACGGTGGGTACGGTCGATACCCGCAGATCAAGCTCGCGACCCTTGACCCGGGTCTTGATGCGGCCATCTTGCGGCAAGCGGCGCTCGGCAATGTCCAGATGCGCCATCAGTTTGACACGTGAATTGACGGCCGGGCTTAAGCTGGGCGCAATCACATCGGCGGACGCTATGACACCGTCCACCCGGTAGCGCACATGCAGGCCGTCTTCGAATGGCTCCAGATGAATGTCAGAGGCGCGCAGGTCAATCACCCGGCCAATGATCTGGTTCACCATGCGAATCACCGGGGCCTCGCTGGCGAGGTCTTTCAGATGCTCGACAAAGTCGCCCGAATCGGCTTCAAAGGCCGAATTGCCCTCGTCTTCATGGGGTTCCTCGGCAGCGGTCATGGCCCGGGCGATGTCTGATCCCAGCGCCACACAGGGGTGAATGGCCAGACCGGTGGCCAGACCCAGAGCCTTGATGACAAAAGCATCATCTGGTTCTGCCATGGCCACCGTCAGCCCGGTGTCATCCAGGCGCATCGGATAAACGTGATGGGTGCGCAAAAAGTCGGGCTGCACGCCTTCCAGCTCGGGGGCCAGCGCAGGCAATTCATCTGCCGACACAAAAGGCACCCCCAGCAGCTTGGCTTGTGCCTGAGCCACATCAAGTTCGGACACCAGCCCCAGATTGACCAGAATGGCAGGCAGCAGTCCGCCAGCCTCGGTTTGCGCGGAAACAGCGCGATCCATGTCGCGGGCCGACAGCTTGCCCATGCTGACGAGCAGATTGCCCAATTGCACGGTTCTCGTATCGGGCACGGATGGTTTGACGGGTGATTCAGCAACAGCGGTCATGAAAAGCGGGGGTTAAGCAGGTCGAATGGCGGCAATGGTAACGGCAAAGCAGGGATAATCGCCGGTTTTATCAACTTGCAGGACCCTAAGTCATGGCCAAAGAATTCCGTACCGAAGCTGATCGCAAAGCCACCCCCCGTCCGTTGGCCCCGAAGGGCGTTTGTTTTACCGCACCCCATGGCCAAAAGCGCAGCCTGGAGCGCGGTGTCGCAACCAACAGCAAGAAAAACCCCGGCAAGCGCTGCCACCAGGGTGGCTGATCCGGCCACAAGATTGCCGCCAGCCGTTGTCGCAACTGCACGATTCGACAACGGCATTGCGGCCTGTGCGATTTACCGGAAATCGAGGTTGTTTTGATGAGCTAGCCCTTGACAGTGTTGCGTAACTAGCTATAGATATTGAAGCAAAATCAGCCTTTCCCCTTCCCCTTCCTATTGACGCGATATGCCCACCTGCATTACACTAGCGCATTAGTGACCTGCCCCATTGAGCAAGCAAGCACGGTATCCATCTGCTGCTTATTGGCATTTCGATTGGCGTTCACCGCTTACCTTGGCCACTTGACGGTTGTGGCTGGCTTCGTGTTTTTCTGACCTTCGCAGTGCAATCACGTTAGCCGCCATCGGGCAATTCCGACGAATATCTTTGAGTCTGCTTGCGGCTCTTTCCGATAGCCATCAACGTCTTGCCAGCAACATGCCAATGCGCCTGATTTGGCACCGTCAAATTGCCCCGCCTGAGCAATTTGCCATAGCATTGATGGCTTGATTTGTCGGCATCATCAAGTTTGGTCGCGCCAGGCCCAGTGCGGTCGGTGCGGTGGAAAAGGATGACCTCAATAGCTGGTAGGGGCGGGTAGTTCGGGGCTGGTCTGCGCGGCTTCAGCATACAGCGCATTGCATTTCCAAAACATTCATCTCTGGGCAGCTTGCCGCAGACATTGCAAACGCAAGGCAAGGCGAGATAACAACGACATGGATGATTTAGAAATTGAATCAGATCGCGGCTTGGCACGATCTGTACCAGCCCCGTGATTCGGTCCGCAAGACTGGCTGGAAAAACGCAAAACGGGTGCGCAACCGTCAAGTTGCGCACCCGCTTATTGGGTTGTCAACCGCGTAACCTGGGGCACAAGGCGCTGTGCGGCAGTTGGCAAGCTTGCCGCACCGACCCCAGGGCTGCGCTGTCAGGCCCGCGCCGGATCAGGCGTAATAGGCACCGCCATTGATGTTAAGCGTGGCACCGGTCATGTAGGCAGCCAAATCAGAGGCCAGGTAAGAGCAGGCACCGGCGATTTCCTCGGGCTTGCACAGGCGCTTCATCGGGATTGCGTCAACGATGCCCTTGAGCACATCTTCGCGAATCGCCATGACCATCTTGGTACCGACATAGCCAGGGGCGATTGCATTGACGGTAACACCCTTGTTGGCCAGTTCTTGCGCCAGTGACTTGGTAAAGCCGATCACGCCAGCCTTGGCGGCTGCGTAGTTGGATTGTCCAGCCTGGCCTTTAACACCGTTCAGGGACGACATGTTGATGATGCGGCCCCAGCCGCGGTCAGCCATTTTGGTCGAGACCTGCTTGGTCATGTTGAACAGGCTGGTCAGGTTGGTGCTCATCACTGCATCCCACTGGCCTTTGTCCATCTTGCCAAACATGCGGTCGCGGGTGATGCCGGCGTTGTTAACCAAGATGTCGATCGGGCCGCCAGCCAAAGCTTCGCCCTCAGCTACCATCTTCGCGCAGCTATCAATGTCGGTGATGTCGCCAGCCACGCAGAGCATGCCCTTGAAGCCGGCTGCTTCCATTTCCGCGACCCATGCATCTTTTTTATCCAGCTCCGGG
>DAOSLL010000067.1:0-11231 GCA_035368905.1 Rhodoferax sp. | reverse complement strand
TAAAACCCCTACTGTCGCCCCGGCAAAGCCGGGGGATTACCTGTTTTATTTATCTAGGTGACCCACCGTGCAGGTGGTTGAGAAGTTAGAAGTGCAGGACGGGCAAGTGCCACTATTGTGACCCACCGTGCAGGTGGTTGAGAAGAAGCAAACCGCTGGTGTGCGCTGCTCTGGTGTGTGACCCACCGTGCAGGTGGTTGAGAAGAGCTTGTCTCGCACGTATTCCCGGCGCTCGCCGTGACCCACCGTGCAGGTGGTTGAGAAGCACTTGCCGTTTGGCCGCTTGAAGGTGAGCTTGTGACCCACCGTGCAGGTGGTTGAGAAGGTGAAGTGCTATGCCTTACGGATCTGCGTCAGTGATCTGTGCGGGGGGCGCTCAGTAATGGGTGTCTCTACCGCGATTGCCAGAGCACCATCGGCTTGTGCCCGTGATGTCAGCATCATGCTGTCCAAATCAGCGATTTTCCTGGCACAGCCAGCCGTGTCACCCTGCTGACCGGGCTGGATTGGGAACGACGGAATTTTCTGGGGTTCCGGCGTACAACCCCCAGTTGCCGGATGACTTGCCCCCCAGATGCCCGAAGGCGATGCGCCAATTTTGAAGGCGAGCCAAATATTGTTACGCTAACGAAACTCTAATAAATGCCCTAAAAGAGTCATTTTAGGGCATAAGCTAATTTACAAGGGCAGTTGAGCGTTTACCATTGGGCATGAAGCAAGGCAAAGCCCCTTATATCGGCCTGGCAGAGCTTGCGGCCACGCTGGCAGCGCAGACAGGCATCCACGCCACACGCAATCAGTCCATCCTGATGCTCTCGCATTACATGGGGCTGCGCGCAATGGAGCTGGCCAAACTCACCATCGGCGACCTCTATGACCCCCAGACCAGGGAGGTTCGGGAGTCGGTGCGCCTGCTGTCTTGCATGACCAAGGGCCAAAAGTTTCGCGAGGTCTATTTGACCCATGTGCCTTCGCGTCAGATCCTTGCCACCTACTTGGCCAGCCGGGGCCTGCGCTACATGGACGCTCCCCTGTTTCTCTCCCAGCGCGGCGGGGCGTTCTCGCCCAACACCATGCAGCGTCTCTTGGCCATCATGTACCAAAGGGCAGGCGTTGTCGGCTCCTCGCACTCCGGGCGGCGCTCCTTTGCCACCCACTTGATCGAGACAGGGGCGGACGTTTTTGCCATCAAGGAGCTGCTCGGGCACACCTCCATTGCCACCACCCAACGCTACTTCAGCTCCAATCCCTCGCGCATGAAGAAGTTTGTCAGTCTGTTGATATGAACTTTATGAATTTATTAGCATCACACGACATGACACGATGTGATGTAATTTGATATCACACTATTTTTTCATCCAGGGCTTTTTTTACCGCTCGGATGCAAAATTCGTGCATTGAGTCTGGTGTGGTACTCGCAATGTGTTTGAGTTTGGCCAACTCGCAAGCCGTTAAGCGCAGTGAAAATGCTGCCATCCTTCGCTTGTCATCTAATCCTTCCCACGGCATGGCGCCTTGTATTTTGTCGGCCCCAGAGGCAAATTTGGCCAACACATCTGGGTCAACAGCAGGCTTCTTTGGAACGACCTTAAATCCACTCATTGCAAAACCTCTTGTCCAAACAATTGAATTTCAGCACGCGCTTCGCTGTTTTTCATTTCAACAACGCCTCGCCCAAGCAACAGGGCATCCCGGTAAATTTTGCGCTCACGGATGATGCACTCGGATAATGGGAGATCTGGAAAATTAGCCAACAACGCCCGAGCATCCTCAACCTCTTTGATGCGATCATTTGTTGGTGCCATGCAAAGCAGCGTTCTTGCCTTGACGTTTGGATTCATGGCACGTGACAGCGTGATAAGTTCGTCAACAACTGGTAGGGTTTCAAGATCAGCTTGACTGGCTTTAAGCGGTATATAGATCAGATCAGCCGCTACCATTCCAGTTCGCAATTCACGTGAATCACGCCCACCAGCGTCAATGATGACGTGTCCATAACGCTGGCTTAAGTCTATTGCTGTCTTGTAAACGTCCCCCAACTTTTGGGCGCTGTGGACTTCCTTATAACCTGCCTCATTACGCCGCGTTGCCCATTTGGTTGCTGTACCTTGCTTATCGCAATCCAACAACATGACATCGTGGCCCTCTAGCATTAGATAAACCGCAAGGTTTGTCGCCGTTGTGCTCTTACCAGAACCACCCTTTTCACCGCCGATCAGAATAATCATGCTACCCCTAATGTGATGTGACATCACATTATATTGCATCACATCAAATCACATTATTTTTGTAAGTCAAAGCTTTAAACCGCATCAACGCCATGTAAGCCTTTGCCGAAAAAACATCCCTCAATTCGACGGCAACAACTGAGCCAAAGGCCTATCCGTGGCATCAACAAGCCAATTACCGAGAGTCTTTCTGAACATCGTTCCGCCTGGCTTTAACCGCTTGTGAGTCGCTGATGTCAGATAAAACTCACCCAAAACATTGTTCTGTTCCATTGCAGCCAGCGCGTCGAATTCCAGTAACGCTTGAGTAACCCGGCCTTTGCGCTCAGTTGCTGCGGGCGACTCGACCTCAACTACCTTCGCCGGTATAGGCTTGTCCGGCAGGACTTTCGGCTTAATTTTGGCAGTCGAGACGTAATCGTCCTTGAGCGCTTTACGGAAAAACGCTGCGGGTGATTTCAAAGGCTCCAAGGACTTGTCATTCAAACGCTCTTCGACCAACTCTAGCGTTGCGCGCAAAAAATCATCAGCCATCGTCCCCAGCAGCTCGCATGCCTGTCGTTCGGTGAATCCAAGCGCGCACACTCGTTCAAGTAGCGCAGAGTCGATTACAGGCCCCGGCGGCAACTCTAGCGATGTCTGCGTGACCAAGGTGACCATAAACTGCAAATCCGTTACCAGACGCCCCTGTCTGGATTCAGTGGGGACGACATGAATGTCAGTACGGTTCACTTCTTCAATGGCCGGCGTTAACACGTCGCGTTTGAAGTAACGGTACTCCGGATATGGAATCGATCCGATTTGGCGACCGGTCAGCGTGTCATGCCACCAGTGCCAGTGATTTTTACTTGTCTTGCCGCCAATATTGGTGAGATAGCGTTTTGCAATTTCGTAGAGTGCAGCACCGCCGGTCGTTTGCAACGATGTCAGGTGAAAAATGGACAGCTTGGTATAAAAATCCGGATTACTCAGGATGTCACGTGTGCTCCTGGGGAACTCCCATCCGACCAGGCTTGGCCTTCGGCCAGAACCTTTGACAATGTGCACAGACCCGATTAATTGCACAGACGAGAACCGGCCTGAGGGGTCATCTGACTCCACCAACGTCGTTTGGAGCTGCTGAAGGGTCCAGACGACAAGCTTGTGATCTTTGGAACCCCATGCGGCATCGTGCGCGATATCCGGCAAAGGAATCCAGTAGTAATCACCTGGGTTCGGGCACGCACCCCAGGGCTCCGGGGCATTGACAC
Organism: Rhodoferax sp.; assembly: GCA_035368905.1. GTDB lineage: Bacteria > Pseudomonadota > Gammaproteobacteria > Burkholderiales > Burkholderiaceae_C > Rhodoferax. The sequence continues at coordinate 7,753 of DAOSLL010000067.1, read as the reverse complement.
CAGGCGCACCAAGGTGTTGCGCGTGATACAACATGACGTTGAACAACCGGCGACCCATCATTGACAAAGTCGGGCCGGATTTCACCCTTACGCTGACAGCGTTGTTCGCTTTGCGAAACTCCTTGTCAGGTTCGACGACGGTAAGCACTTCAGACGGCCTTGTTTTCATTGTGAAATGTGCGTTTCACGTATGTTAGCCGAACTACTATTGTGAATACCTCATTTCACGTTACTCAATGGACAGTTTTCCGGCTGCAAATCTGTAGCTCCCTATAGAAGCTCACGTTGGGTGGTCGTAGCTCCCTATGAAAGCTCACCTACCCGCGCTAGCTCCCTATGAAAGCTCACGTATTGACATGAAATCGAACGGTAACTCCCTATAGGAACTCACGTTAGACGGAGATTGAGCATTTGTTTGGAGTTATCCACAAGCGTAGCTCCCTATGAAAGCTCACATTAAGCCGTAGCTCCCTATGAAAGCTCACATTTAAGGTCGCTAGCTCCCTATAGAAGCTCACGTTGGGTGGTCGTAGCTCCCTATGAAAGCTCCGAAAACGTTAGTTAAGTTGTTGATTCTTAAAGATAATTTAAACAACCAACTGTATACAAGAGTTAGTTTCAAAAGTACACATGTGAGTTATGTTTTAAAACTCCTAAGTCATTGTCAACATTGTGAAATTTTCAAAATACAGTTTTAACGTGAGCTTTCATAGGGAGCTACGCCTGTGGATATGTCGGTGGCGAGATGGGTGCCCGGTCAGAAGTCCCCAACAAACACGGTGGCCAGCCCAATGAATAGAGCAGTCGCCTTCTGAAATCGAATGCGTTTTTGCCTTCCTTGCCACCGTGTCGGCGAACATCTCGTTGGCAATACCTACAAAATGACGGAGCGGAAAATTTCGGCGGTTTGTGGTTCAACCCAAATGTCGCGGTTCATCTCATTCAATAGGCAGGGCAGGGCTAGGGCAGGGCTTGCAAACCCACATTGGCAGATGCATAATGGTTAAAAGTTTACATAATTGTATTAACAAAATTAGATGCCAATCAGATTTGAATGGGATGAAGCCAAGGCTTTGCGCAATTTACGCAAGCACGGTGTCGCCTTTGACGATGCTGTCGGGGTGTTTGCAGACCCGTTTGCCGTCATGAAGCAAGACCGAATTGAAGGCGGTGAGTTGCGTTGGCAAACGATTGGAATGGTAGAAGGTCACCTTATGTTACTGGTGGCGCATACCTTCAGTGAAACGCAAGATGATATTGAAGTTATCCGAATTATTTCAGCTCGAACTGCTGACCGTAAGGAGCGAAAACGTTATGAAAACAAAGATTATTAAAAAAGAAATTGACTTGCAAAATCTACCGCCGTTGACTGATGAGCAGCGGGTGCGTTTGAGCGCATTGGCCAACAAACCAGACAGCGAAATTGATTACAGCGACATTCCACCATTAGGCGATGATTTTTGGAAGAACGCTGTTCGTAATCCGTTTTACAAGCCAGTTAAACAAGTCACAACGGTACGGGTCGATTCTGATGTTTTGTTATGGCTAAAAAGCCGTGGCAAGGGGTATCAGACCCGGATCAACGCCATATTGCGGGATGCCATGTTGAATTCGATTCAGCACCACAAGGGTGAGACAAAGGCTAAAAGCACCAGTTGACACGACGGGGGGTTATGTGAAGTTGGCCTGCTGGCGGAGTGTCAAACAAACATCCCTTGGATTGACATTTGCCCATGCCCGAACAAGCCCTGCGTCACTTTTTTGAGCACACCAGGCAAACTCAACCCCAGCAACGCTTTGCAGGTTTATCCCTGATGTTTTCCACACCCTTAGACCCAACAAACGGGGATAAGAATCGACCCCTGCCTTGCGTCCTGCCAATTTCAAACAACTCAAAATTTTCACATTACGTTATAGTAACTATACTAAAATAGTTACTGTAACGTAATATGGTGATGCGATGAATGAACCTAAAAGAGTCGGTAGGCCCAGCATGGGAAGCTCGCCTATGACCCCTGCCCAGCGGGTCAAACGCAACAGGGACAAGGCTCGTGAGGCCGTCCTGATGTCGCTGGAGAAGATGACCAGCTCGAACACTGCCGCACTGCTGGGTGGACTGGCACGCCAAATCAAGCTGATTGAGACTGAGCCACAGTTTGCGGACTCGGCCCGCGAGGGTGCTGCTATGCTGATGGGTGAATTATGTAAGCGTTACGAAATTAACCTTCCAAACTCTAATCCGGCTAAATTTACCCAACCCCCAACGGGGTGATGTAGCGCTTTTTTCTTGCTGGTTTAGCGCAAAAAATAGTCAATACCGTTGTTTAGAGCCCCAATATCCCCCAAACGGGGGATACGCGCTGAGCCGCTTTTAGGATAAAGTGCATAAGCCCTGATGGAGGTACGGGCAAAATTTTTAAAAAAACAATGCCAAAAGTCCTCGTTTCCCCGATATTGTCTTGCCAAGCCAAGCCAAGCCAAGCCAAGCCAAGCCAAGCCAAGCCAAGCCAAGCCAAAAGGTTTTCTGTGGGAGCGGTGTCAGCCGCGACACCTTGCCTTTGCGGCACCCCCACAAGACACTTCCATCAACTGCTGCCCGGCAAACCCAACCGCCCTTCGCTCTATAGCGCCGGGCGGTTTTTTCATTCTGGAGCCTGAATTCATGTCCAATCCGTCACCCCGGTCTGGCGCAGCGCGCCTGCTGCTTGCCAGTCTGTCGCCCTTGCTGCTGTGTACCAGCCTGGCCCAAGCCGCAGCCGGTGCGCTCAACGACACCGGCATCACTTTTTGCGGTGATGCCTCAACCAACACCGCCAACTGCGCAACCGTGGCGGATGATGGCGGCGCTTTTCCGCGCCAAGATGCCCGCTACGGGCGCGATGCACAGGCCGCAGCGGGCCAACTCAGCAAAATTGGCGGCGGCGGCGCGGGCTTTGACTTCACCAAAATCGCCAATAACGGCAGTGTGTTGCCCGCCACTGCCGGGCCGGGCAGCGGGCCAGGCGAGTGGGCCTGCACCAAAGACAACGTCACCGGCCTGATCTGGGAAATCAAAACCAGCAGCGGCCTGCGCAGCCTGAGCCACACCTACACCTGGTACAACAGAAACCCTGCCGCCAATGGCGGTGGCGTGGGCACCGCCTCAGGCGGCACCTGTTTTGCCAGCGGGAGCTGCGATACCGAAAAATACACCGCCGATGTCAATGCCATCGGGCTGTGCGGGGCCAGTGACTGGCGCATGCCCACAGTGAAAGAACTGGAAAGCATAGTTAATTACGGGCGCACAAATCCGTCAGTTGAATGGCTTTATTTTTCCGATACACAGAGTGCGGGTTTTTGGTCGGGTTCGCCCGATGCCTACAGTTCGAACAACGCGTGGTACGTCAATTTCGACAATGGCTACGCCTACAGCGATGGACCCCGTGCCAATGCAGGCCTAGTTCGCCTGGTACGCAGCGACGAGTGATAGGCGTTTTGCCATGAACCAGAACACCTCTCGCACCTCTGGTTTTGTCGCGTTACGCGGCAGCAGGTGACGCTGTGGTCAGTATCACCCATCGCCATTGAATTTATCCAAGGGAGTTTGCCATGAACTATTTATCGATGCTACGGGCCGTGGCACTGTGTCTATCTCTGGGCACCTCAGTCGCCCAGGCGGTGACCTGTGCGGCCAGTATCGCGCCGTCCAACCCGGATTCAGTCTACACGCCTAACCTGGACCCGACTGTGGCGGTCAATCAGGACAACACCGTCACGCATATACCCACCGGCTTGGTCTGGAAGCGATGTAGCGAAGGGCAGAGCTGGAATGGTGCCACCTGCACCGGCACTGCCACTGGGCACACCTGGGCAGAGGCGTTGGCGCTGGCGGGCAACAGCCGCTTTGCCGGACAGAGCGACTGGCGCCTGCCCAATATCAGGGAATTGCGCCGCCTGGTCGAGGAGTGCCGTACCAGTCCATCCATTAACGATGCGTTTTTCCCCGCCACGCCGAGTGGTTACTTTTGGTCGGGTTCGCCCGGTGCCGTCAATTCGCTCTGGGCGTGGTACGTCAGTTTTCAAGAAGGCAACGCCAACAGCGGCATCCGGGGCAACGGCGGCTATCATGTTCGACTGGTGCGTGGCGGACAGTCTTTTGATTCTTTGGCTCCTGCCACCCCAACCGTAACCTCGGTCAGTCCGACCAGCGCAATCGTTGGCATCAATACCACCTTTACCGTCACCGGCACCGCTCTGACGACAGGCATGGGCTTTACGGTGCAAGACTGCGCTCCCAACAATGCCGAGGTTGGCATCGGCAGCGCCACGCAGCGTACTTTTGCCTGCGTGCCCGAGGTGGCGGGTTCAAAGCACGTGCTGGTCAAAGATACGCCAGGTGGCACAGTGTTGTTTCAGTCGGCTTCGCCGGCCACGCCAGGGGCGCAGCCTATTAATGTGACGGTGACGACATCGGCACCGGTGCTGAGTGCCTTTGCTGCGGCCCAGTTCAACGACGGCATTGGTGGCGCTTTTACGGTGAGCGACGTTGACGGCGGCAGCCTGGCGGTGGCGCGGGTGCTTGTGGCGGCTGACGCGGCAGCCCACCCCTTTCCCTGCTTTGTGGACAGCAGCACCAGTCTGGGCAGCCGCGCCTTCACCATCGGCACCGGCAATGGTGTAGATGCCGTCGCTGGCGGCTGCGCCGCCTTGTTTGCCAACGGCACGCGCACCCTGTATGTGAAGGTGGAAGCCAAAGACCCGCAGGGCAACCAGGCCTCGGGGACGCTGATTTCGGTGCCAGTGACGTATCCCGGCAATCAATGGTCACTCACCGTCACAGGCAATGGAACTGGCTCCGGCACCGTCATCAGCGCTCCCGCTGGCATTGACTGCGGCAGCACCTGCAGCGCTTCGTTCAACACTGGCTCGGTTGTCACGCTGACCGCTGCACCGGCATCTGGCAGCACCTTCACCGGCTGGACGGCGGGTGCTTGCACCAATGCCGATGCCGATTCAACCCGGATCTGCCAGGTGACGATGGATGCGGCGAAGTCGGTGGCTGCGACGTTTAGTCTTGCTGGTGCTGCAGCATGCGGCAGCGCCAATGGTCAAGCCTATCCCGAATATTATCTACCGACGGACGCGACTGAATTTTGTAGCATTGGCAGCGCTTCAGCGCTCCGTCAAACGGGCTCGTCTTTTGCCTGGACTTGCAGTGTGGCAGGTGGCGCTACTGTTTCTTGTGCCACCGTCGCCGCCAATGCATGCACATTGAGTCAGGTATGGAAAATTCAAAGGGCAAATTTGAGCGGGGCAATGTCTACGTCCATCGCATCCAATCAGGCCAACATCACGCAGACCTACAACGTGAATTGCACCAGTGGCCGCTTTGGGGTGGTGCGCATGCCTGGTATTGCAAAACTGGCGGTTGAGAACAGCTACGCGCTGGTGCAGTCGAGTTGTTTCACTTCACTGACGCGCAGTCCACTTATTCCGCGCCAAGGCGGTCCGACGACCGAGGCCGAGGTGCGCGATGCCATTGCTGCGGCAGGCGATGGCACAACAGACCCGACCGTTGACTTGGGCAATCACCGTGTGGTTGGGCCACTGGCTACGGCGATTTGTCAATATTAAAAAGCGGGAGTACAACATGCGTTTCATTTCAAAAACCGCTGCCTTGGTAATGATCTTCCTGACATTTTTGCTATTTGTCCCTCTAGCCCAGGCCTTTAAACCTGCGTCTGAGCTATGGGGACACACCATGATCACTAAGGGTGTGCTGGGCGAAAAGATGGGCTATTCTTTTGGGGACCGCCTGACGGTGGATCGTTTTTCCTTTTATTGGGTCAATGGACCTGATAGTTTTGTTTCTGACGATGCGTTAGAGTGGATTATCTACGGTGTGCAGAGTCGAGATCTTTTCGGGCATCTCTTAATAGATGGTTCAATCTATAGGGGGCCTTGGGGGCCTCTAGTGGATTGTAGTAATGATAAAAATATACCTGTTTACAAAGATGCACGCCCTACCGTGACTTCTGGGGATTTAGTGACCTGGCATCAGGGCACATTGTGCTTCAATGTGACGTCTGATCTCAGTGACATCGATGGACACTTTGACAATGACAACATTCAGGGCAGCACAGACGCTATCAGAGCACATGCAATTTACGCAATCAACCTTGCCTCGGAAGCATCAACCACGACAGATTACACAGTTGCGACTACCAAAAAAGCCGCAGCGCGTATGATGTTGGGGAAGGCTATACATACGTTGCAGGACTTTTATGCCCATAGTAACTGGGCCGATACCCACCTATCCAGCAACGAGCTTTTTACACCGATAACTGACTACCTGGTGTCAGGCGATGTCAAGGTTTTTGATGGTAGTAAATACCACGGAGCGCAGCCAATACCCCCGAAAGGCTCAACCAGTTTCCCCGCCCGGAGTCGATATACCGATTTGACAGACACATGCAAGGCATCGTCCGGTTCGTGGTTGTTGCGCAATAGTTGGGCTGTAAATGACGGGAATTCGGAGCTGGTTGGAGATTACCATAAGGAATCTTTTGATAATGATCCAAACTTCATTACTACAGGGGCTTGGTGGGGTGATGTTTTTTATACGCCTGCTTCATCAACTTTTGGCGGCAACGGTGTGGGGGCAGGCTCCGACACGCCAGGCAAAGTTCGGTGCGACCATGGCAGTGCAATTTCTGTAGGACTTAATGTCGCACATGTACAGGGTATCGCTAAAGACTCACCCTGGATGCCATTGGGCAGTGAAGGCCCTGTAGATCAAAGTGGTCTCCATACAAATCAGCACGACGACAGTGCAATGGAGAAGGTTTACAAGGAATCAGGTGAGAGCAAAGATGTAATTGGCAACTGGAGCACCGACCTGCATCAGCGTGCCAGCTATCTTGCGGCCCTGCACACCAAGCTTTTTATGACCAAGTTTGTTGAACTTGTTAAACAAAAGTTTCCATATCCCACTGATGCCAATGGAGTTCTTAAAACGTTATTTGGTGGAAGTACTGAATTTGTTGTGGTCAAAGACTCGGTCAACATTTTTGTTGTAGACCGCTCTGCCACCATGGCAGACATCTTGCCGACTTTGGTTACCCAGATTATTTCGTCCATGGTGGATGGCACGCACTATGTATACGGCAAGACATATGGTCTGGTGGACTTTGCTGACAGTGACGACGTTTCCGAGTTGTTCCTGGGTACCAAGGCTGAGATAGCGGAACGGTTAAATCAATTGGTTGCCCGAGGTGGTGGTGGCTGTGCCGCACCCGTGTTCAAAGCCCTGAACAATGCATTGAATGGCGCCGACAAGAGCGAACTTTGGGCAAGTAATGTTTTCTACTTTACAGATGCCTCGGTGTCGGATGCAGCCGCCTTTGAGGCCACCAATACCCTGGCTGCAAAGGCACAAAGGGCCAAGATCACGCCGGTGGTGTCTGGCACCTGCGGGTCAACGATTGACCCCGCTCACACGCGGGTAGCAACTGGTAGCAATGTATTGGTGATTGATCACAGCGCAGGGGATGTCGCATCTGCACTAGCAGTCTTATTGCCAGCGCCTTGGACTTTAGGGGCCAGCACGACATCCTTGGCCAAGTCAGCACTGGCACGCAATAGCGCTAAAGCGCTTGCTGATGCAGTGGCAACGGAAAATAACGGCCGCCTGATTTATGTTGAAGAAGGCGCAGTCAATGTCGCACGAAGCATTGACATTCCCGTTGAGGCGGGTGCCACTGCGTTGGCATTT
>DAOSLL010000066.1:0-11250 GCA_035368905.1 Rhodoferax sp. | reverse complement strand
GCTTGACGCGCCCGGCACGCTGATACAGCCGCTTGACGGTGAAGTCACCGTCCACGACTGCCACCACGACGTGGTTGTGCCGGGGCTTGATGGCTCGGTCCACCACCAGAATGTCCTTGTCGGAGATACCGGCCTCCTCCATGGAGTGCCCACTAGCTCGCAGGAAGTAAGTGGCTTGGGGATGGGTGATGAGCAATTGGGTCAGGTCAATCCGTTTGGCTCCTAGGTCTTCGGCGGGTGATGGGAACCCGGCATTGACACGGTTCTTGAGCAGCAGCACCAGCAGCGGTACGTCGGAAATGGGCATAGGCAGAAGACTTGAAACAATGCTGATCATTTGTACAGTATATGTTGTCGCCGGACTGCCTGACAACTCCCAACAAGCCCGGTGCCGAAAGTTTGAGCACTCATCGCCAAGCCACAGCCGCAATGGGCTGCCAGACTTGTCCCGTGTCTTGTCCACAGGGTTGGTCCCGCTTATTGGGGACAAGCGCTGCGCTACGATGTCCGCAACACTGACTCTTTGAACCCAGCCAGCCATGCCTCCTGATCACTTCACTGCCGTACCGCTCGACATATCCTACCGCCTGCTCAACCATGGGCCAACCGTGCTGGTTTCTGCCGCCCATGGCGGTATCTCCAACGTGATGGCCGCTGCCTGGGCCTGTGTGCTCGACTACGGTCAGTCGCCGAAAGTCACCGTGGTGCTGGACAAGTCCACCTACACCCGTGAACTGCTGATGGCCAGCGGTGAGTTCGCGCTCCAACTGCCCCCCAAGGCACTGGCTTCGTTGACCGTGGGGGTGGGCAGCGACAGCGCCCGCGAGGTGCCCGACAAGCTGATCAAGCACGCTGTCCAGTTGTTCAAGGCGCCGGGCAACACCGTTCCGCTGGTGGCAGGCTGTGTCGGTTGGCTGATATGCAAATGGGTCCCTGAGCCACACAACGAACAGACCTATGACCTGTTCATTGGTGAAGTGGTTGCTGCCTGGGCTGATGAGCGTGTCTTTTGTGACGGTCACTGGCAGTTTGAATCTGCACCGGATGAGTTACGCACCCTTCACCATATCGCCGGTGGCCGGTTTTATGCCATTGGTGAGCCAGCACAGGGCTAGGTGAACGCCGCTTGCAGCCATTACCAAGCCATCAAGGAACGCGAACGTCAACCGCGACCGGTCGTGTCGCCGCCAGCCGGCCCAGCACACTCTGCATGTCATCAAAATCCAGTACAGCACCCAGGCTGCCATCATCGTTGACTCAGCGCATGCGATTGCCATCCGGGGTCAGGAACAAGACCTTGCCATAGCCAGCGGGTGAATGCTGGGATTTGCGCGCAGCGTCCTTAGTGTCGTCTTTGGTTTCCAGCAACCGGGCAATTGGTTCATCGGCCGGGTAGTGGCGCGGACAAACCACGAAGTCGGGATAGAAATAGTTGTCATGTTCTGCGCGCACCACCCGAATCGTACAAACGATCTGCGAACACTTTCTCAACGAACGCCAACTTAACGGACACCATGACTGTTGGCTACGAAGCAAACAAGCCGCCACAACAAATGTGATGATCATCTAAAAATACATGCAATTATTCAATGATCGTGTAAAAATGTTTCCAAAGAAAGCAATGGAGAGCAAATGAACACCAAGACTGCGCCCAAGCCTGACCCAGGCTACGTACTGGCCAAAGCAACAGTTCGCGCAACCGTTTTATTGGGACTGTCGGGGGCCGCGTTGGCTCGGATCATCGGCGTGAGTGAACCAACCGTCTCGCGCATCCGCAAGGGCGAGTACCCCCTTGACGCCAATTCCAAAGTCGGCGAATTGGCTTTATTGCTGGTTCGGGTTTACCGCTCTTTGGATGCGTTGGTTGGAACCGACGATCAAAAACGCAAGGATTGGATGAGGGGAATGAATAAGGCGCTTGGCGGCGTGCCCCTGCAACTCATTGAGCGGCCTGATGGCCTGGTCGCAACCCTGAACTACCTTGATGGAATGCGGGCACCGACATGACCGACTCCGTATGGCGCACTTCATGGTTTGACAGCGGTGTTGTACAAAGGACAATGTTAGCTTGGCGGGGCGTTGAAGCGCAGCATGTGGTCTCAACGATGCGCTTGGTCGATGACACTGATGAGCAAGACGTGCTCGAACAACTTCTGGAGGCCAGCAAGCCATCCATGCCGACAATGAAATTGCCGAAACACTACCTGCTTGCAACGCCATTTCGGTATCGACCTCAACACTCCGGCCGTTTTCGGCGTGCAGGAACCCTCGGCCTTTGGTACGGTGCCGAAGCACTCTTCGCCTCCTGTGCGGAGGTCGCCTATTGGCGCTATCGCTTCATCATGGACAGCGTGCCATTGTTGAACACGGACCTGCTAACTGAACATACTTTCTATCAAGCAAAGGTCGAGGGTCGTGCCATTGAGTTAATGAGCGCCCCGTGGGTTGCAGCATCAGCGGCATGGACGCATGGCAGTGACTACACCGAAACCCAGGCGGTGGCAGAGGCTGCACGGGACAGGGGCGTGCAGTGGATTTGCTACGAATCCGTGCGAGCCCCGCCAGCTCGCTGTGCTGCGGTCCTGGACGTTGAAGCACTTGAGATGGTTGACCAAGGCAAGACGCAGCAAACCTGGCACTGCAAGGCGACGAGGACATCCGTCATGATGGTCCATGGCGCTGATCGCCACGTTTGGAATTTCTAGCTGGCCTCATCCGGCGCGGCCAAGGTGAAGGTTGTCGCCGCAGTTCAGCGCATCTTTCCTGAATTTAATACCCACCACAAGGTTAAATCTACCGGCTTCCAGCCGACCAGCTTCAGCTAGGAGACTTCTGGGGCCTCGCAGTGAGCGCGAAAAACTGATTTTCCAAGCCGGTCAAGTTGTCGTCGATCACTCTTCTGCCTCTTGCCTGGCGTGCAAGGTGGGGCACTTGAGGGTCGCCTGCGTCATGGCGAGCTCTGGGCATTTTCCTGCCCCTGGTTATGTTTGGCAACCAACGAGCGAGGACCGCCGTGAAACGCAAGCTTGTGCGTCAGGACTGGCTCTTTTGGACACTTCACCCGACTTGGGGCGGTGTTGGGCTCGCATCAACCATCGGCAGGTATGCATTCGTTTTGCTCGTTGTCCCACCAGCCTGGTAACGACCGACCGTGGCCGTTTTCAACATGGGATCAATGTCTGGGGGGCGTGTTGAGGAAAAGTTCGCGCGATGACCCGCCTGCAAAACGCCAGGATTTCTTTCCATCCCCATATCGATAGCCGTCTGTCGGCGGCGGTTCAGTCCAGCAAGGTTTATCTTGCGCGTTTGGCGTTATGTGTCTTCATCAGCATTGCAGCGCGCAAGATAAACGCTATTCGTTCGGCCACATTTGGAGGATATCGTGACTTCCACAGAATTCACATCCTTGATAGTTGCGTCGCTGAGCGTCGTTGGGATGGCATTTACCGCAGTACTGTCTGGTTGGTTTCAGAGTCGTACTGCAAAAGCGCAAATACACAAGGATTTACTGCTTGTCGAGTTGCAAGCACAAATACGTGAAGAGCAACTTGTGCGCGAGAAATTTGAGGGGTTGACGACACAGCTAAATGATCTTTCGTTTGGTCTGATGTGCCATTCACGGTTCCTTGCGGATCAGGAAATCTGAACTTGGGAGAGGCGACTGACCGGCTGACCAAGGCGTTTTTGTCGGAAGTTGCCGAGCGGCGGCACAAACGTGGGTCTGTATCCTCGTTTGCGACCTAATCGGGTAGGCAACGGTTTCTGACGGTCGCCCCCCACGCCACCCACCATGCGGGTCCGCAGTGGGCGGAACAACCAAGTTGGCACGCTCGACGAAGTTTTCCTCTTCTTACCCGTGTAGCTGCCATCGTTTTCCTTTGAGTGGGCCAAACGAGGGACAAAAAGCAAAACTCATTCAGAAAACAGCCAAGAAGGGGTAATCGATTCAACCTAACGACCTCAATCCCGGAAATCCCTTCGGCTCAAAACACCTTTGCAAATCAACCACTTAGCCGCCTGCCACGAAACTGCCCGACTTGCCGCCGTGCTTTTCCAGCAACTTGATGCCAGTCATCACCATGGCCCGATCCACCGCCTTGCACATGTCGTAGATGGTGAGCAAGGCCACGTTGACGGCGGTCAAGGCCTCCATTTCGACCCCGGTGGGGCCGACGGTCTCCACGGTTGCAGTGCAAATAATGGCGCCAGCCCTTGATGCGTCTGCCTGAGCAGCTTCAAAGTCAATAGCAACACGGGTCAGTGCCAGCGGATGGCACAGCGGGATCAGGTCGCTGGTTTTCTTGGCGGCCATGATGCCGGCAATGCGGGCAATGCCCAGCACGTCGCCCTTTTTGCTGCTGCCCGAGACGATCAGCGCCAGCGTGGCGGGCAACATTTCAATGCGCCCGCTGGCAACGCCAATGCGGTGGGTGGCCACCTTGGCGGCTACATCGACCATGTGGGCCTGGCCCAGGGCATCAAAATGGGTGAAAGAGTTTGTTGCTGTCATGGGATTCACCGAACCTTTACATCTGGCTGGCATCATACGGGCATGACCAAACCACTCCAGCAGATTGGCGCTGCCAGCAGCACCGCAGCTCCGCCAGTTTTCAAGCGAAAAATAGCTCTAGCCCCCGTGCTGCATGCGCTGGCAGCTTCTATTTTAATAGCTACTGGCAGCCTTCATACGCCCGGCCTGTCGGCCCAGACCGGTGCCGACAGCAGCGCGCTTGCGGCGGGTTCGCTGCCTTTGCTGGGTGACGGCAGCGAGAGGACCAGCGGTGCCGAGCGTCGCCTGGGCGACCGCATTGTCCGCGAGCTGTACCGCGACCCCGACTATCTGGACGACCCGGTGCTAAGTGACTATGTGCAAGGCATCTGGCAGCCGTTGCTGGCGGCAGCGCGCCTGCGCGGAGACCTGACTGCTGAACTCGACGAACGTTTTGCCTGGCAGACCCTGATGGGTTACGACCGCAGCGTCAATGCCTTTGCCCTGCCGGGCGGCTACTTCGGGCTCCATCTGGGACTGCTGGCGGTGGTCAGCAGCCGCGACGAACTGGCTTCAGTGCTGGGGCATGAACTCAGCCACGTCACGCAGCGCCATGTCTCCAGGCTGATCTCAAAAAGCAACCAGCAAACCCCGTGGATGATTGGTGCCATGATTCTGGGGGCGCTGGCGGCCAGCAAAAGTGCCGATGCTGGCAGCGCCCTGATGGTCGGCGGACAGGCCCTGACCGCGCAAAACCAACTGAATTTCTCGCGTGACATGGAACGCGAGGCTGACCGGCTTGGTTTTGGCGTGATGACGCAAGCCGGTTTTGAGCCGATTGGCTTTGTCACCATGTTTGACAAGCTGCAACAGGCCGCCCGTCTCAATGACAACGGCGCTTACCCCTATTTGCGCAGCCATCCGCTGACCACCGAGCGCATTGCCGACATGCAATCGCGTCTGCCATTGGGCATGCCGCAGGGTGTTGTGCCGACTCCCACCGTGTTGCACGCCATGATGGTGGCGCGCGCCAGGGTGTTGTCGAACGCCGGCATTGACGCGCTGCGCGGCTGGCAGGGTCAGGCCGACGACCCGGGCCTTTTGACCCAGCCACGGGCCAAGCAGGTGGCGGCGCTGTACGGTGCCACCATGGCTGCCAGCCGACTGCGTGACGCGGCGCTGGCACAGCGCAACCAGCAACGCCTGCAAACCCTGGTGGCAGGTGACCGCCCGGCCTTGCAACAGGCACGCTGGCTGGGCATCGAAATCGCCCTGGCCGCCAATGATCTGGCCGTGGCTCAGGCTTTGCTGACGCAGGCCAATGGTGCAGCCGCCCAGGCCACTGATTCGGCTGATCGGTCGCCCCAGCGGCCAGCGCTGTTGCTGCAAGCCCAGGTCGCGCTGAAGGCCGGAACCGACAGCGCGCTTGAGTCAGCCGCACAAGGCTTGCAAACCTGGGTCAGCCAGCAAACGCAAGATGCGCTTGCCTGGCAATCGCTGGCCAGCATCTATGCCGCCCAGGGTCAGGGCCTGCGGGCCTTGCGCGCACAAGCCGAAGCGCGGGTGGCGCAGCTTGACTACCCCGGCGCGCTGGACCGCCTGCGGGCGGCGCAGGACTATGCCGCTGTGGCTAGCGCAACAAGCAGCAGCGCCAGACACATTGACGCGTCCATCATCGACACGCGGCGGCACCAGATCGAGCTGCTGCTCAAAGAGCAAGCGCCCGACCGCTGAACCAGCATCGATAACCAACACCGGGCAGGTTGGCAAAGGTGGGTCTTGAGCCGCCGCATTGGCCGGGCAAGCGCGTGCCACAAAAACACATGCTCAAGATCACACAGCCGCAGGGCGCTAGGGTAGCGTGCCTTAGCCCACCGCCTGAATCATCTCAATCTCGCGCTTGAGCAAATCGTTGACCAAGTCCGACAGGTCAACCCCCTTGGCATCAGCTTTGGCCGACAAATAGTCCTGCACCTGCTCATCCAGATACACCGGCAGGCTAAACACCCAGGGTAAATTTGTTCCTTTGGCATCTTCTTCCGCGCAGGCGGGAATGACGAAGATGCCATAAGAACAAATTTATCCTGGAAAACAGGGCAGCCTAAATTAACTGAAAAAATGTCTTGACACTTGGGTCCAATTGACCCCTCAAGCGTAAAATTTTGCCATTCGCTTTGGAGTAACGCCATGAAGTTCGGATCCAGGATCGCCACGTTTTCGGCTATCCCAGCCATTTTGTTCGTCATTGGCCTGATCGGCAGCATCGCCGCTTTAAACCAAAGCCAGCGTGCGTTTGACCGTTACATCAGTTCCGAACAGGCAGTGGAGCGCGGCCTGACCGAAATGTATGCGCAGGGTCTGCAAATGGGACAAGCCATGCGCAACATTTTGCTCGACCCCAAAAACCCCAAGGCATATGACAATCTGAAGGCCGCCCAGGCAGACTACGACAAGGCATTCACGCGCGCCCGGGAAAGCGCCAGAGGCAGCGCGTTCGAGGCCGAACTGGAGAAGTTGCCGCCGCTGCGCAGCCAGCAAGCCAAAGCGCAAGATAAAGTGCTGGCCCTGGTGGCCGCCAGCGGCGATGCCATTGCAGTCGTCAATGCCGAGGAAACGCCAGCCTGGCGCCTGCTCAAGGCCGAGTTATTGAAACAAGGCGAGGCCGCCACCAGGAGTTCAGTCAACGCCCACCAGCAAGCCACACGCAACAGTAACCTGGCCCTGGGTATCTCTATCGGGATTGCCATTCTTGCCGCGTTGGTGGCCCTGATTTTGAACTTCAGAATTCAGGCCACGCTGCGCCAGGAACTCGGTGGTGACCCGGCTGAAGCTCGTGCTGCCTTGTCGACCATTTCACAGGGCGACTTGACCACAAGCATGACGAACAGCGGTGGGCCGGACAGCCTGATGGGAGTCATGTTGCAAATGGATGCGGCTTTGCAAACCCTGGTAGCTCAGGTGCGCGACTCGGCCGCCGGCATTGCCATTGCCAGCACCGAGATTGCCCAAGGAGATGCCGACCTGTCAGCACGTACTGAAAGCCAGGCCAGTTCCCTGGAGCAAACCGCTGCCAGCATGGAGGAGCTCAGCACCGCCGTGCGTCAAAACGCCGACTCGGCCCGCCAGGCCAATCAGCTTGCTTTGACTGCCAGTACCGTTGCGGTGCAGGGCGGTGAGGTGGTGGCACGGGTGGTGGACACCATGAAAGGCATCAATGAGGCCTCGCGCAAAATATCGGACATCATCAGCGTGATTGACGGTATTGCGTTTCAGACCAATATTCTGGCACTTAATGCGGCCGTGGAAGCGGCCCGCGCCGGTGAACAGGGTCGCGGGTTTGCCGTGGTGGCCAGCGAAGTGCGCAGCCTGGCCGGGCGCAGCGCCGAGGCGGCCAAGGAAATCAAGTCGCTGATCAACGCCAGCGTCGATCGGGTCGAACAAGGCAGCAAGCTGGTCGATCAGGCCGGCAACACCATGAACGAGGTGGTTGCCGCAATTCGGCAGGTCACCGACATCATGGGACAGATCAGCACCGCCAGCGACGATCAAAGCCATGGGGTCAGCCAGGTTGGCGAGGCCGTTACGATGATGGACCAGGCCACCCAGCAAAACGCCGCCCTGGTCGAACAAATGGCGGCTGCGGCGGGCAGTCTCAAAGTCCGCTCGCAGGAACTGGTGCAAACGGTGGCCATCTTCAAACTTGGCAGCGGCGGCAACAGTGGCCCGGCGTTGTTGCCAACGGCGAAAGTGCGCGCCCATCCGCCCACGGCGAGCCACTTCAACAGCCCTGATCGACGGACAAGCGGTGTCGCCAAAGGCGCGGCAACACGCGCCCCCAAACCCGCTGCAGCGCCCCCGCTGACTGCGCCCAAGTCAGGCACGGCGACCAGCGCCAGCAGCGATTCGGACTGGGAAACTTTTTAGACCATCCGCAGCCACCGTCAGGCCAACCCTGAGCCATCCCGGCCAATGGACCAGGCCAGCTATCCCGCAGGCTCAGCGTGTTTCGCGACGGCGTGTTTTGCTTGCAAACCTTTGGTAAGGCATCGCTAAAGCCCATTTTGATGGAATTGTTTTATTAACTTTGAAGGAGACGTTCTGGTGGATTCCATGAAGATTTCTACAAAGCTTAGCCTTGGGTTTTTCGCGATCACACTGACTTTTTTTGTATTGGCTGCCATCACGCTCTGGCAAATTGAGTTGGTATCGCGGGCCGCCACCCGCATGGACTCCGAGACACATTTGCTGAATTTGGCCGCCACCTGGCGAGCCAACGTGCAACAGAACTCGGCACGCTCCCTGGCGGTGGCGTACTCCGACGGAACAGACATGTTGGAGTTTTTCAAGGGCCCGATAGAAGAGTTGACACGCAGCACCAGCGAAACCCAAAAGGCCGTTTTGGCGCTGGCGCAGGACGATGCCACCAGAAAACGCGCCGCAGCCGTGGGCGAGGTCAGATCCACATGGGTAACCATTCGTGACCAGGCCAACAGCCTGAAAGCTGCTGGCGACGGCGCTGGCGCAAAAGCCCTGGTGAACAGCAAGCTGGTACCAGGTACCGTCGACTACATCCGGGTAACGCAGGAACTTGTCGATGGGCAACTCGTCAACGTGCGGGCGGCGCGCACGTTGACGAGTTGCTGAGGCAAATCCGCATCACGCTCGTTGTGCTGCTGTTTGCCTGTCTGGTTGTTGCCGTATTGTCCAGCAAGAGTCTGACCGGTATCCTCACGCGGGGCATCAGCAAGGTCAACCTGGCAGCCCAGCGCATCGGGGAAGGTGACCTGAGCCAGCCCTTGACATCTGGCAGTCACGATGAAATTGGTCAACTGATGGCATCGCTGTCAAACATGCAAAGTCAGTTGATTTCGGTGGTTACGCAGGTGCGCCAGGGCGCGGAATCGGTGGCAACCGCCAGCGCAGAAATTTCGCAGGGCAACAACGACCTCTCGGCACGCACCGAGAGCCAGGCCAGCTCCCTGGAAGAAACTTCCGCCTCAATGGAACAGCTTAGCGCCACAGTGCGCCAAAACGCCGACTCGGCGCGCGAAGCCAACCAGCTCGCCCAGAACGCCAGTACCGTGGCGGTGCAGGGTGGTGCCGTCGTGGCGCAGGTGGTCGACACCATGAAGGGTATCAATGAGGCATCCCGCAAGATTTCCGACATCATCAGCGTGATCGACGGCATCGCCTTTCAGACCAATATCCTGGCGCTCAATGCGGCGGTAGAGGCAGCGCGCGCTGGCGAACAGGGGCGAGGTTTCGCCGTGGTGGCATCCGAAGTGCGCAGCTTGGCTGGCCGTAGCGCAGAGGCCGCC
The DNA here is from genome assembly GCA_035368905.1 of Rhodoferax sp. Classification (GTDB taxonomy): domain Bacteria; phylum Pseudomonadota; class Gammaproteobacteria; order Burkholderiales; family Burkholderiaceae_C; genus Rhodoferax. The sequence goes on along the minus strand of DAOSLL010000066.1, from coordinate 1,443 downwards.
AAGGAAATCAAGACCTTGATCAACGCCAGCGTGGAGCGGGTCGAGCAGGGAAACCTGCTGGTTGATCGGGCCGGCACCACCATGAACGAGGTGGTGTCGTCGATTCGCAAGGTCACCGACATCATGGGCCAGATCAGCAATGCCAGTAATGAGCAAAGCTTGGGCGTGTCGCAAGTTGGCGAAGCCGTGACACTGATGGACCAGGTAACGCAGCAAAACGCCTCGCTGGTTGAACAGATGGCAGCGGCAACGGGTAACCTGAAGGTGCAGGCACGCAATCTGGTGCAGACCGTGGCTGTGTTCAAACTTGGCGAGGGCGAACACAAGCCGACAACACTGTCTGGCAGCGCCACTGTGCACGCCCAGCCACCCATGGTCAGCCACTTCAACAGCCCTGATCGACGGACAAGCGGTGTCGCCAAAGGCGCTGCAGCGCACGCCCCCAAACCCGCTGCACCGCCGCCGCTGGCTGCGCCCAAGTCAAGCACAGCGACCAGCGACGCGGATTGGGAAACCTTCTGAACCCGGTTTAACTACATAAAACATAGCTGCCAGCGCAATAAGGACGGGCGCTGGAGGCCGATTTAACTGTTTTTTTGTGTCACAAACCGTTCATCACCGCCAGCACCGCATCGCCATACGCCTGTAGCTTGCGCGCCCCGATACCGCTGATGCCCTGCAGATCGTCGAGCGAGCGTGGCGAATTCTGCGCAATGGCGGCCAGCGTGGCATCGTGAAAAATCACATAGGCTGGCAGGTTGTGCTCTTTGGCCACCTCAAAGCGCCAGGCTTTCAAGGCGGCAAAGCGCGCCTGTTGTGTCGCATCCAGCGCAGCGGGTGCTCTGGCAAGGGCTTTTTCGGGCCGATGACGTGCCTTGCGCTCGGTTGATTTGGGCAAGGACAGGCGCAGTTGCACTGGCACCTCGCCCTTGAGAACAGCACGCGATGACCCGGTGAGCTGCAGCGTGTTGAAGGCCTGCGCATCGACTGCCACCGCGTCGATGGCCAGCAACTGGCGCAATACACCGCGCCACTGGGAGTCGCTCAGATCAGCACCAATGCCAAAGGTGCTGATGCCTTGATGACCGCGCTGCGCCACCTTGTCGGTGACTTTGCCGCGCAAAATGTCGATGATGTGCCCGGCACCAAAGCCAAAACCGCTCATTTGTTTGACCCGATAGACGGTGGACAACAGCTTGCGCGCGGCATCGGTGGCATCCCACACGTCCGGCGCTTGCAGGCAGTTGTCGCAATTGCCGCAGGGCCCGCTGGCCTCGCCAAAGTAATGCAGCAAGCGCACCCGGCGGCAATCGGTGGCCTCGGCCAGGCCCAGCAGGGCATCAAGCTTGCCACGCAAACCCTGCTTGAAAGCTTCTTCGGCCGGGCTCTCGTCGATCATGCGGCGCTGGTTCACCACGTCCTGCAGGCCGTAGGCCATCCAGG
>DAOSLL010000065.1:0-11538 GCA_035368905.1 Rhodoferax sp. | reverse complement strand
TACCACCAGCCACGGCTTCATCGACTTTTTGCTGCTCGACGAGCAAAGCTTTCCGCTGGTCGTGCTGGAAGCCAAAGCCGAAGACAAAAACCCGCTGATCGGCAAGGAGCAGGCGCGCAGATACGCCAAATCGCAAGCCTGCCGCTTCGTCATCCTGAGCAACGGTAACCTTCATTACTTTTGGGACCTGAGCCACGGCAACCCGCATGTCATCACGGCGTTCCCCGCGCCCGCCTCCATCAAGGGCTACGCCAAATTCCAGCCCGACCCGGCACGACTGACCACGGAAGATGTGCCGCTGGACTACATCGCCCGCACGCAGTTGCCCACTTATGACCTTGAAGCGGGCTGGAACCATCAGATCGCGCGCGATGCCTTCATCCAGAAAAACCGCCTCCGCTTTCTGCGCCTTTACCAACAGCGTGCCGCCCGCACGGTGCAAGCCGCAGTCAAGGCGGGCCAGACGCGATTTTTGTTCGAGATGGCCACTGGCACTGGCAAAACCCTCACGGCGGCCGCCGTCATCAAGCTGTTTCTGCGCACTGGCAATGCCCGGCGCGTGCTGTTTCTGGTGGACCGGCTGGAGCTGGAAGACCAAGCCAACAAGGCCTTCATCGCCTTGCTGAAAAACGACTACAAGAGCGTCATCTACAAGGAAAGCCGCGACGACTGGCGCAAGGCCGAAATTGTGGTCACCACCGTACAAAGCCTGCTGTTCAACGCCAAATACAAGCAGTTTTCACCAACCGACTTTGATCTGGTGATCTCTGACGAAGCGCACCGCAGCATTGGCGGCAACGCCCGCGCCGTGTTTGAGTACTTTGTCGGCTACAAACTGGGCCTGACCGCCACGCCCAAGGACTACCTTAAAAGTTTGATGCAGCCAGGCCCAGTACCCGCGACCCGCGCGAGTCAGAACGCCGCCTGCTGCTCGACACCTACCGCACCTTCGGCTGCGAAAGTGGCGAGCCCACCTACCGCTATTCGCTGCTGGACGGCGTCAAAGACGGTTTTTTGATCAATCCGCTGGTGGTGGATGCGCGCACCAGCGTCACCACCCAACTGCTGTCCGACCAGGGCTACGCCGCCGTCGTCATCGCTGATACCGCTGGCGGCGAGCTAACCAGCGAACAGGTTTTCAAGCAAAGAAACTTCGAGAAGCAGTTTTTCTCGGAGCCCACCAACCGCCTGTTCTGCGAAACCTTGCTCAAGCACGGCCTGTGCGACCCCATCAGCAATGAGTTTGGCAAAACCATCGTCTTTGCCGTCAGCCAGGCGCACGCCAGCAAGATCACCCAAGTCCTCAACGAATTGAGCGACCAGATCTACCCCGGTCGCTACCAGTCGGACTTCGCGGTGCAGGTCACCTCGCTGATCCCCGATGCGCAGCAATTCACCATCAATTTCACGGACAAAAGCAACAACCTGATGGGCACAGGCAACGCCATGCCTCAGTACAAAACCAGCAAAGCCCGCATCTGCGTCACTGTGGGCATGATGACCACCGGTTACGACTGCCCGGATTTGCTCAACCTGGCCCTGATGCGCCCGGTGTTTTCGCCGTCTGACTTTGTGCAGATCAAAGGCCGGGGCACCCGCAAACATGACTTTCGGGAGCAGTTGCAGGACGAAACGCTCAAAACCCAGGTCACCGCGCCGCACAAAACCGCTTACAAACTGTTCGACTTTTTCGCCACCTGCGAGTACTTTGAAGAAAAATTCAACTACGACGAGGTGTTGAAACTGCCGCGTCCGGGCACGGGTGGTGAAGACCCAAGCCCACCACCACCGCCACCCCCGCCGGGCCACCCCTTTGAGCACACCGGACCCGACCGCATCACCAGTCAGGTCGAACAACAGGTAGGTTTCCAGGGCATGAAGGTAGACCGCATGTTCTTCGAGAAGTTTGAGGACAAGGTCAAAGCTGACCCGGTAATTGCCGCCCAGATTCAGGACGAACAGTGGGACCAGGCCATCAACTACATCACCACCGAGTTGTTTGACAAACCCGCCGAGTACTTCACCCTGGACAAACTGCGCCGCGCCGCCGGTGTGGACCGGCGCCTGGGCCTCAAGGAAATTTTGCAGAAAACCTTTGGCCTGATCACCGGCTTCAAGAGCAAAGACGAACTGCTGGAAGACGAGTTCGACAAATTCCTGCTCGACCAGCAAAACGCCACGGGCTTCCAAGCCGACAGCACCGCTACCGCCGTGCAGGCCATGAAGTACTACTTCAAAGCCTACGCCACCGACCACCGCCTGCGCGACATTATTGAGGCTCAGCGCCTGACCGACCTCAACGTCTATCCAGCCTTTGGCATGAGCGATTTCAAGGCCGTGCCCCGGGTCTGGCGCACCCGCATCCCCGAGTACGTGAAAGACTACGTGCCGCTGAACCAGTTCATGTGATACCGCAGATGTAGCCGAAAATGCGACGAACATGACAAAAACGGCTATACACAAAACAATTCTGTGCCGAAAGGCAGACAGCGATGAAACAGACCTCTTTTACAAAAACGCCAATTACGTCTAGTGCTCCGAGGGACGACGCGCCCAAACTCACGCAGGCAGACTTTGACCAGGCCAAACTGCGCTTGGGCGGCCGCGATGTCAACCAGGCAGAGTGGCAAATCGCCGTGCGCCGCGTCATCCGGGAAGAGTTGTCACACTAAATCGGCCTCTAGCCCTCGTTCGTCAAGCACGGACAGCTATTATTTTTGTACTGTTTGCCCACACATGCTTGACTCCGAAACCAAACGCCGCATTGATGCCTGCCGTGACATTCTGGTGGGCAAGGTGCCGGACCCCAAAAGCCAGGTCGAGCAGATCACCATCGCGCTGATCTACAAGTTCATGGACGACATGGATGCCGAGGCCGAAGAACTGGGAGGCAAACGCAGCTTTTTTGCTGGCAGCTACGCCCGATTTGGCTGGGCACACCTGCTGGCACCCGGCCTGGGCGGTTTTGAGGTGCTGGCGCTGTACAGCGAGGCGATAGCGTCGATGCGGCAAAACCCCGGGCTGCCCGAGCTGTTCAGGGACATTTTCAAAAACGCCTACCTGCCCTACCGCGACCCCGAAACGCTCAAAAGCTTTCTGAAGGAAATCAACGTCTTCACCTACGACCACTCTGAAAAGCTCGGTGACGCGTTTGAATACCTGCTGAGCGTGCTGGGCAGCCAGGGTGATGCCGGGCAGTTTCGCACCCCGCGCCACATCATCGACTTCATGGTGACGGTGCTGGACCCGAAGAAGAACGAAACCATTTTGGACCCGGCCTGTGGCACGGCGGGCTTCTTGATCTCGGCGTGGAAACACATCCTGGCGGCCAACACGCCGGCAAACGATGTTGCTACCGAGCAAGCCAGTCACTCTGAAAATAATAGCTACTCAGGCAATCAGGACGGGGGCTACAAGCTCAAAAGTCTTACACCAGACGAAAGAATCCGGCTCGCTGCCAACATCCGTGGCTACGACATCTCGCCCGACATGGTGCGCCTGAGCCTGGTCAACCTGTACCTGCACGGCTTCAGCGACCCGCATGTGGTGGAGTACGACACCCTGACCAGCGACGAGAAGTGGAACGAGGTGTTTGATGTGATTCTGGCCAACCCGCCGTTCATGAGCCCCAAAGGCGGCATCAAACCGCACAAGCGTTTCAGCGTGAAGGCCAGCCGCAGCGAGGTGCTGTTTGTCGATTACATGGCCGAGCATTTGACCGCGACTGGCCGGGCGGCAATAGTGGTGCCCGAGGGCATCATCTTCCAGAGCGGCACCGCGTACAAGGCGCTGCGCAAGATGCTGGTCGATACGTCACTGGTGGCGGTGGTCAGCCTGCCCGCCGGCGTGTTCAACCCCTACAGCGGCGTAAAAACCAGCATCCTGATTCTGGACAAACGCGTGCACAAGCAGACCGACAAAGTGCTGTTTGTCAAAGTGCAAAACGACGGTTTTAACCTGGGCGCGCAACGCCGGGCGGTGATGGACAGCCATTTGCCGGAAGCGACGCGCTTGCTGCGTGGCTGGATGGTGGCGCCGGGCAAGTTAGAGGGCGATGGGGTGATGGCGCAGGCGGTGGCGCGGGAACGGATTGGGCTAAGTGGGGACTTAAATTTGAGTGGGGAGCGGTATGTTGTTGCATCAGCTCAGGCTCATGCCTGGCCTGTGGTCATGCTGGGTGAAATCGTTGATGAGTTGGAGTCCGGTGTGAGCGTGAACTCTGAAAACCGGAACGTTGTCGGCGATGAGCTGGGCATTCTCAAAACAAGCTGCGTGACCACTGGCATCTTCGACCCACAAGAGCACAAAGCTGTTTTGCCCGAGGAACTGCCAAGGGTTCGATGCCCAGTAAGAAAAAACTCAATCATCATCAGCAGAATGAACACAGAAGCGCTGGTGGGGGCAAATGCATATGTGGACAAAGATTTCGATCATCTCTATTTGCCTGACCGACTTTGGCAAACAGTGATCACCAGACCAGACGTAGATGTGCGCTTTGTCCAGTTCATTCTTGCGTCTAAAGAATGCCGGGAAATCATCAGTTCCAAGTGTGGCGGCACAAGCGGCAGCATGAAAAATATCGCAAAGCCTCAACTTCTTTCTCTACAAATCCCCCTCCCGCCCCGCGAAGTCCAACACCAAATCGTGGCCGAAATCGAGGGTTATCAGAAAATCATCGACGGCGCCCGGCAGGTGCTCGACAACTACCAACCTGGCATCGTGGTGCAGGCTAACTGGCCGCTCGTAGAACTTGGAAAACTGTGCTCTGTAGGCGGCACGATCACTACGGACGTAGATTTATCGCTCCCATACTTCGGAGCTGACAGTATTGAATCAAACAGTGGCAGGCTATTGAAAACCGAGACAGCTCAGAGCCAACGGGTAAATGGTCCGGTTTATGAGTTTTCTGGGGAACGATTGCGGTACAGCAAGATTCGCCCCTATCTCAACAAACTGACAATCGTTGACCTGTGTGGCTATTGCAGCTCCGATATGTACCCGCTAGTTCCCGCCTCGTCCCAGATTGAAATTCAGTATTTGGCGACCTACATGCTTTCCAAGGTTTTTAACGATGGCATACGCGGGCACTATGAACGTGCGAGCATTCCCAAGATCAATCGGGCGCAGTTGTTCGCAGCGGCAATCCCCCTCCCCGACCTCGAAACCCAACGCACCATCGTCGCCGAGATCGAAGCCGAGCAAGCGCTGGTCGCCGCCAACCGCGAACTCATCCGCCGCTTTGAGGCGAAAATCAAAACCACCATTGACCGTGTCTGGAGCGCCTCATGACAACCCCTGTTTTTCTGACCCGCGTGTTATTGCGCAATTACAAAAGCATTGGCGCCTGTGATGTCCGCCTGGGTCCATTGACGTATTTGGTGGGCGCCAACGGATCGGGCAAAAGCAATTTTCTGGATGCACTGCACCTTGTCCGCGACGCATTGGCGGGCTCTCTGGACAACGCACTCAACGAACGCGGCGGACTGATGGAGGTGCGCAGGCGCTCCAGCGGGCACCCAACCAATTTTGCAATCCGGCTGGAATTCATTCTGCGCGATGGTCAAATTGGTTACTACAGCTTTAATGTGGGCGCGCTGGCAGGTCGGGGATATGAGGTTCAGGCAGAGAAATGTGTGATTGGCGGTAAGGGCAAGGGCCCTTATTTCCATGTCGAGCGTGGTGTGCTCAAAGACAGCAGTGAGCCCACTTTTCCTGCCGTGACCGCAGACCGGTTGGCCTTGGTCAGCGCATCGGGGATGACGGTGTTTCGCCCCGTGTTTGACGCATTGACGGGCATGGGGTTTTACAACCTGAATCCCAAACTCATGCGCGACCCGCAAAAGCCGCAAGACGGCCGCATGCTCAAGCCGGTGGGTGAGAACATTGTCAGTGTCATTGGCCATCTGGGGCGCGTAGCGCCAGCGCAATTGGAGCAGATTGAAAGCTATCTGCAAACCGTAGCACCAATGATTCGCGGCCTGGTGCGCAAGCCAATTGGGCCATTGGAGACTCTGGAGTTCCGCCAGGAAGTCGCCGGGGCAAAAGCGCCATGGCACTTTCCTGCGCAAAACATGTCTGACGGCACGCTGCGTGCTCTGGGCGTGTTGACCGCTTTGTTTCAGGGGAACCCGGATCACGCGCCGTCGTTGATCGGCATTGAAGAACCTGAAACGGCACTGCATCCTGCAGCCAGCGCCGCATTGCGCGAAGCACTGACCAAGGCCTCGGCATCGACCCAGATTATGGTGACCAGCCACAGCCCCGATTTACTGGACGATCACAGCATTGAGCCCGAGCACATTTTGGCCGTGGTGTCTGAGCGTGGTGACACGCGGATTGGCCCGCTGGACGCGGCCTCTGTCAGTGTGATGCGGAACCATCTGTTTTCAGCAGGTGAGCTGTTGCGACTCAATCAGTTGCAGCCCAACAGCGACTTTTTGAGCAGGCAATCTACCGCGCAAGTTGACCTTTTTGGGGAAATGGTGCGATGACGGTGGTGGCCTCGATTGTGGAAGGTGATGGAGAAGTTGCCGCACTACCCGTTTTGTTGCGACGGCTGGCGCAATGGCGCGGCGCTGCAGGTCATGTGAATGTTTTGCCGCCGATACGGGTATACAAAGACCGTTTCTTGAACCGTCCGGAAGAGTTTTCAAGGCATCTGAAGTTAGCTGCGGCCAAATGTGGTGATGCGGGTTGGATATTGGTTTTGTTTGATGCCGATGATGATTGCCCTGCTCAAAAAGGGGTGGCGGTGTTGGCACAAGCGCAGGCCATCATTCCTCATCGGCGCATGGCTGTGGTGCTAGCCAACCGGGAATACGAGGCCTGGTTTATTGCTGCTGCCGAGTCATTGAACGGTTGCCGGGGCTTCCAGAGCCACGCCAATGATGCGCAGCTTGACCCTGAAATACCGCGAAATGCAAAAGGTTGGGTGCGCGAGCGCATGCCAGCGGGCTACGGTGAAACCACAGATCAACCTGCGTTCTCGGCACGATTTGATTTAGATTTGGCACATCAACGCAGCCGGTCATTCAGAAAGCTTTGTTCAGAATGGGACAAAAACATGGTCTCCAATTTGACGTAAAAACCGGTGTCCAACGCAGCATCGTCGCCGAAATCGAAGCCGAGCAAGCCCTGGTAGCCGCCAACCGCGAGCTCATCCGCCGCATGGAAGCCAAGGTCAAGGCCACCATTGACCGGGTGTGGGGGAACTGAGCCGATTTGACGATATGCATTTAATATGCATAATCCAGCCATGCAGTTTGAATTCGACCCAGCAAAGGCGCGCAGCAATCTGCAAAAGCATCCGGGGGTCAGTTTTTCTCATGCCGAACAATCTTTGCGCGACGACATGGCGGTAACGATTGAAGACCCTGATGTGGTAGGCGAACAGCGGTTTTTGACGCTGGGTATGGATGCATTGGGGCGGATTTTGGTGGTGTGCCACACCCAGCGTGATGAGCGGACGCGCATTATTTCTGCTCGCAAAGCCAGTAAAAACGAGGCTAAAAATTACTATGCGTAAAGAATACGATTTCAGCCAGGGTAAACGTGGCGCGGTGCTGCCTTCAACTGGCAAGACGCGCGTCACCATCATGCTTGATGACGACGTGATCGAGGCCTTCCGTGCGCGCGCCGAGGCCTCTGGCCGGGGTTATCAAACCATGATGAACGAAGCTTTGCGCGCCGCCATGGACCCCGATGCAGCACCTGTCACCTTGCGCACCTTGCGCGAAGTATTGGATGAACGGTTTCATCTGGTGGCATGAGCCAGAGGCCTGGAATGCGTTCTTTCATGTTTAAAGCCGAGCCCAAAGCGACGACCGTCGTTTGCTCAAACGACGAATTGCGCGTGTCGCTCACAGATGGGCGAACGCTGACAGTCCCTATGGCTTGGTTCCCTCGGTTGGTGCATGCATCAAGCGATGAGCGTGCCGACTACGAATTGTTGGGCGACGGCGAAGGCATTCACTGGCCGCAAGTTGATGAAGACATTTCAGTGGCTGAGCTTTTGGCAGGACAGCCTTCTGTCGAGGCGAGAGGCGCGTTCGCCTGAGCGAATGAAGGCGCATTTGCAAGCGCCAAAGAAAAACCCCTAAGCAACTTTGCTGCCGAAGCAGCAAAGTTGAAAGGAGCCGTGTTGGTCTGTTCATCCAACTTTCCCTCGTCGCCGAGAACCAAGCCGAGCAAGCGCTGGTGGCCGCCAACCGCGAACTCATCCGCTGCTTTGAGGCGAAAATCAAAACCACCATCGACCGTGTCTGGAGCGCCGCATGACCACCCCTGTTTTTCTGACCCGCGTGGTACTGCCCAATTACAAAAGCATTGGCGTCGGTGTCCCGCATGGCAAGCACCGAAGCATGCAACTCGAGCGCGTCGCTGGCCACCCAGGCTGCTTCCGGTGTGTGCGCCGTAGCGGGCAAAACCGAGCACGATCCGAGCCTTCCCCTTATGCTCTCTTTACTCTCCAAAATCTATAAAGTCGCCCCGGCCCCGCCGAGTCGTGCATGACGTTGCGCCATGAGCCGTGCCCGTACCCTGAGCGATACGCTGATGAATGGGTGGCAATCGCTTTTCACTGCGAAATTTCGGATATACACTCCGAATTTTCATGGCTCGATGACAAAATGATTGAACGACGATGCCATCTTCAGCAAATATCGAAAGACTTGGCGATGTTCCCGGTCGTGGCCCTGCTTGGCCCGCGCCAGGTTGGCAAAACCACTTTGGCGCGCCAAATGGCAGCGCAATGGCCCGGACTGACGCACCATTTTGATCTGGAAGACCCCGATGACCAGGCGCGCCTGAGTGACCCGGCGTTTGTGCTGCGTCGGCTCACCGGGCTGGTGGTGCTCGATGAAATCGGGCTTCAGCCAGCGTTGTTCCCGCTGCTTCGTGTGCTGGCTGACCGGCAAGATACGCCAGCCCGTTTTCTGATCTTGGGCAGCGCGGCCCCTGAATTGCTGCGCAACACTTCCGAGAGTCTGGCAAGCAGGGTGACTTTTCATGAGCTCGATGGCTTGGCGTTAGACGAGCTGGCACCCGAACAACTTGACGAGCGCTGGCTGCGTGGGGGCTTTCCACGGTCTTTTTTGGCCCCCGACACGCTGGCCAGCCGGGCTTGGCGCGAGTCGTTTGTCCGCACTTACCTTGAGCGCGATTTGCCGCAACTTGGCATCAACTTGCCGGCCCTGACACTGCGTCGCTTTTGGACCATGCTCGGGCATTACCACGCGCAAACCTGGAACGGCAGCGAATTGGCGCGCGCCCTGGGGGTAAGCGACAAAACGGTGTCACGTTATCTGGATATTCTGGAAGGCACATTCATGACCTGGCGGCTACGCCCCTGGCACACCAACCAAGGAAAGCGTGAAGTCAAGGCACCCAAGGTTTACCTGGCGGACACCGGCTTGCTGCACACTTTGCTGGGCATCGGCAGCGAGCAGGACCTGCTGGCGCATCCAAAATGTGGCGCATCCTGGGAAGGCTTTGCGCTGCATGAAGTGATTCGGCAAAGCGGTGCCGGGCGTGATGAGGCCTATTTCTGGGCGCTTCATTCAGGGGCTGAACTGGATCTGCTGATTGTGCGCAACGGTCGCCGATTCGGGTTTGAGGTCAAACTCACCCGCTCACCAAAAATCACGCCGTCCATGCGCTCGGCGCAACAGGCTTTGGATCTGGAGCATCTGTATGTGGTCTGCCATGGTGACGGCCAAGTGATGCCGCTGGCCGAAGGCATCAGTTCGGTACCCTTGCAAGCACTTGCCAGCCTGAATCTGTCAAACGTACGATCACCACACCGGACGCTGATCCATCCGTGACCCATACAAACCATGACACATTTGAATCCGATTGAGCTGGCACAGCGTTACTTCGTCAACGACTGTCCCGAGGCAACCATCCTCGCCAGCCGTCTGGGCAACATTCTCGACAAGCTTCAGCAGGGCCACCAGATTTCGTCCATTGCGCTGGGTTATCTGCACAAGCAAGGGTTTTTCTCGCTTGAACGCTTGATTCAGGGCGAAATCACCTATCCGCAGTTTTGCGCCGATGCTCAGGCCGAACAGGCCCAGCGCGTGATGCTGGCCCAAGCGCAGCGGGAGGCCAAAATTGCTGAAGAGGCGGCGCGCGAGGCAGCCTGGGCTGCACGGTATGCGCTTGAGCGTCAGCGGGCCGAACAAGCCCGCATCGCGCGAGAGAGCGACCCGAGGTACATCAAAAAAAAGCACGATCAGCAACTTCGGGTTCGTTATGGGATTGACCAGTTCATCGAAAAGGATTGCTTTGGCCGCTTGATGGACATCCTTCACCGGGTTGATGGCGCAAACCGCTTCACCGACGAAGATGTCGTGTGGCTGAAAACCAAGGGTCGTGATTACTATTCAGACACGCTCAAAAACGTTTTTCATCAACGCGAAGCCAAGTTCTTCGCCAGCGAATACCAGCGCACCCATGATGCCTGGATGGCGGTCAATGCGAGCAAACACTACCGCAAGTGCGATCAGGCCCAATCAGCCCATGACCTGCTCGCCCCAATCGCGCTTGAGCAGCAAAGTTCCGCGAAATTGAAGTCGGCGCTCTGCACGACTTACGGCGGCGCGATGCGCGACCTTGGGCAGCACGGGCCAGCTTTACAGCTCGGCCAGCGCGCTCATGCCCTGATGCCAAAGGACTTTCGACCCTGCACATTGCTCGGGGCGTTGCATATCGAAATGGGAAACTACCAACTTGGTCAAGAGTGGTATGCAAAAGCGCAGGAGCGTGGTGCCAGCAAGCAAGCCATTGACCAGGAACTGCGCGGCATTTTCCAGCGTGCCGACAAGTCGAATCGCGAGGAGATCAAGGCATTCTTGCTGGGTCAAGACCCGGTTCGATACAAATGGGTCAATGTCGCCTGAGCCGCAGCATCTTGGGCAAGCTGCGAGACTGCGACCGTGACACTTGGCATACAGTGAATCAGCCACAATTGCAGATTCATCGCTACTCTCGATTGAGTAGCTACCAGCGCAATTGGAACAAGGGCTAGAGGCACTTTTGTATGAACTTTTGGTCCTGCCCAGCCAGCGACACGGCTCAAAATGTCCAAGTCCCACTCAGATAAGCCTGTCTGCCAGTCGGCAACTGCCCCAGCACCGCGTCCGCCCCACCCGTGCTGATGCGCAATCCACCCTGCAGCCGCACCCTGTCGCCCTTGTACAGCAGTGCCGCCGTCCACATGCGTCCACCGTCTGCCGGGTGATACAGCAGGTCCAGCGTGGGTGGCCAGTTCTCGTGCTCCCAGCTCAGGCGCAGGTAAATGTTGCTGCGCCGCAGGCTGCCGGTCGTGCTCAGGGCTTCTGTCTGCCAGGCCAGGTTGCCGGCCACGGCGCTGGCTGGCGCGCCCATGGCTGCCAGGTCTGACAACAGTTGGTTGCGGGCAAACCAGTTGCGCCACTGCGCGTCTGAAGGTGCCGTGCCGTCCCACCAGGCTTCGGCCAGCACGCTGAACCGGCTTTGATGCGTCCAGGTGCCACCCAGCAGCGCCTGTGTGGCCGCACC
>DAOSLL010000064.1:0-11590 GCA_035368905.1 Rhodoferax sp. | reverse complement strand
AACCGCAACGCGCTGGTTGCCACCGGTCTTGGTGCCATCATGCGCACAGCCGGGTTATTCACCCGGTTCATCCCCATTCCGCAGCCGACCCTGCTGGTCGGGCCTGGTTCCAGTGGCCGCCTGGGTCAGGCGATTGCCGGATTTGGCCACAGCAAAATTCTGATCGTCACGGACAGCATCATCGCCAAGCTGGGCCTGCTCAAAAGTCTGACCGATGCCCTGACGGCGGGCGGTGCCGAGTTTGTGGTGTTTGACGAAATCACCCCGGATGCGCCGATTCCCCTGATCGAAAAGGGCATTTTGTTTTACCAGGCCAACGACTGCGATGCCATCGTTGCCTTTGGCGGCGGCTCCAGCATGGATGCCTCCAAGGCGATTGCGGTGGCCATTGCCAACCCCAAGCCGTTGCGTCAGTTGGCCGGTTATTTGAAGGGCCTGCGCACGCCCGTCAAAATCTATGCCGTGCCCACCACGGCTGGCACCGGCTCCGAAGTCACGGTAGCCGCTGTCATCTCCGACCCGGAAAACCACAAGAAGCTGGTCATCGTGGACCCGCGCATGGTGCCCAAAATGGCGGCGCTCGACCCCCTGCTGATGACCGGTCTGCCGCCGCACATCACGGCCGCCACCGGTATTGACGCGTTGACCCACGCGATTGAGGCCTTTGTCGGCCACTGGACCACCGATTATTCCGACGGCATGGCCTTGTCAGCCGTTGGATTGATTTTCGAGAACCTGCGCACCGCATACCGCAACGGCAAAGATATTGAAGCCCGCGAGAAGATGTCGCTGGCCTCCACCTACGCCGGTTTTGCCTTCACGCGCGCCAATGTCGGGTATGTGCATGCCATTGCCCATCAGTTTGGCGGGCTTTACCACACCCCGCACGGCCTGGCCAATGCCATCATGCTGCCGCTGGTGCTCAAATTTTCCAGCCCGGCCATCACCGACCGGCTGGCGCTGCTGGCGGTCAGTGCCCGGGTTGGCACGCCAGATGAACCGGCAGAAGCGCTGGCGCAAAAATTTCTGGACGCGGTCGACCAGCTCAATGCCGATCTGGGCATCCCAACCACGCTGGAAGCCTTGCAAGAGGCCGACATCCCCGCGCTGGCCAAAGCGGCCTGCCGCGAGGCGCATACCGGCTACCCGGTGCCGCGTTACATGTCGCAGCAACAATGTGAAGAGCTGATTGGGCTGGCACTGCCCCAACCCCACGCCAAACCAGCCAAGCGCCGGAGCAAAAAATCAACCGCAGGAGCAGCAGCAAAATGAAAAGCGTCGTCACCGTCACCATGGGCTCATCCGACAAGGATTTCGAGTTCAAAACCAGTTTTTTGGGGCAGGAATTCAGGGTTCGTCGCCTGGGTGCCGATCAGGATACCGGCAAAGCCTGGGACCTGATGCGTCGCCACCAGGCCAGTGCCGATGCCATTGGCTTGGGCGAGGTCACTGACCATTGCCATGTCGGCTTGCGTACCGTGGTCAACAAGGAAACCCAGCGCCTGCTCAATGTGGTGACCCGGGTGCCAGTGACCACCGGAGCCACGCTGCGTCGCCTGCTGCAGGTGCGCGCGGTGCGTCATGTGCAAAAGGAACTCGGCCATTATTTCAACAACAACCTGGTCTTGTTCCTGTCGGGCATGCGCAACTACGACATGGCGGTGGCCATGTCCGACTACACCCACAACCTGAGTTTTGCCGACGCACTTTTTCAGACCGGCACACCTGCCATGCTGACCTCGCTGGAGCAGTTGGAAATCTATGCCAAAGGCAGTGAATGGATGCTGTCGGGCAAAAGCGGTGCGGTGCTGGAGTCCTCGCTGACCCAGTTCAAGAACCAGCGGGTCGCTGGCGTGGTGGCCAAGTCGCACGTCATCGTTGGCACTTTTGCCGAGATCAAGGCGGTCGGCAATGCCAGCAATCTGGCTGGCAAGACCCTGATCACGGCGGCCATTGACGATGAGCGCCTGGCCTATTTCACCGCCTGCAAGGTGAACCTGGTGATCGATGTATCGCCCAAGCTGTTTGAGCAGGTGGTGGCGATCAGCACGCTTGAGGCGATGATTCTGGCGGTGCTGGAGCGGCCCATGGAAGAGGTGTCCGACGATGATTTCAACGAAATACTGACCGAACTCGACATCAAACCGCGCCTGCTGCACCCCACCGGCAACTTCCGCAATATCCGCCGTTTTGCCTTTGTGATTCATCCCCTGAGCCAGGACTTCATCAAGAAGGGCTTTCCAATCCCCAAGGCAACGCCCAAGTTTGTCATGGACCGGGTGGAAACCCTGGCGGCCCACATGCCGCCGATGGTCTATTGCAAGATGGACAACATCATCTCGCCTACCGGTGCCGAGGCTGAAGGCTGGCTGATCTCGGTCGGTGGCACCCCGAAAGAAATGCTCGCGCGCAGCCCTGAGTTCACCTACCGGCGCTTGCTGCATGCCGCCAAAATTGCCGAAAAGATGGGCGCCCAGATCATGGGCCTGGGCGCTTTCACCAAGGTGGTGGGCGACGCCGGCATTACCGTGGCGCGCCGCTCCCGATTGCCCATCACCACCGGCAACAGCTACTCGGCATCCGGTGCACTGTGGGCTGCCACTGATGCGATGCGCCGCATGGGCCTGGTGGATATCAACAAAAAGAGCCAAAAAGTCGCGGCCAAGAGCATGGTGATTGGTGCCAGCGGCTCGATTGGTTCGGTCAGCGCACGCCTGCTGGCAATGGCTTTTGAAGAAGTCGTGATTGCCGGGCGCGACATGAAAAAGCTCGAAGAGCTGAAAAAATCCATCCTCAAAGACACGCCTGATGCCAACGTGGTGTGCTCGATCGATTACGACGAGTTGCTGGCCGACATGGACATGATCGTCACCAGCACCTCGGGTGCCGGCAAGTCGATTCTGGACATCACCAGGGTCAAGCCCGGCTGCGTCATCACCGACGTGGCGCGTCCACTGGACCTGCCCGCCAAGGATGTCGCCAAACGCCCGGATGTGCTCGTCATCGAATCCGGCGAGATCGAGTTGCCGACCGAAGTCCACGGCATGAAGAGCATCGGCCTGCCGCCCAACGTGATCTATGCCTGCCTGGCTGAGACCATTGTGCTGGCGCTCGAAGGCCGTTTCGAGGTGTTCACGGTCGGGCGCGACACCGAATGGGAAAAGGTCAAGGAAATCTACAAGCTCGGTCGCAAGCATGGCATGAAGCTGGCCGCCATTTCCGGTGTCAACGGGGTATTTACCGACGAAGCCATTGCCAAGGTGGTGAAGCTGGCCAAGAAAGCACGCCTGACCTGGAAAGATGGCAAGTCGGCCAAACCGGTCAAGTCGGTCAAGCCGGTCAAGGTCGCCGCTGAACCATCCGCCAAAGCAAAGACACCGGCAAGCAAGGCAAAAACCAGACCCCTGCCGTCAGAGATCGCTGCAACCGAAGCAAAGCCCGCCAGCGTCGCCGCCAGCAAAAAGCGCGCCGCCAAGGCCGTGGCCAAAAAAGTGCCGGTCGAAATGCCGGCCACGCTGCCGTAGATCAGGGGTGCCGGGCCACTGCGGTAGCCAGCGGCAATCCCCGATCTTATATGCCTTTTCGCCTTGTAGCCCTTATGGATGTAGCGGTACTAGCTATATAAATAATAGCTTTTTTGATACCTTTGAGCTGCCTGTATTGTGCTGACAAGCTCGGTCCGGGGCGCGGCGGCATGCCTGGGCGAGGAGTGGGGGAAAATCAGCCCCATGCACTTTTTCAAAGACCTGTCCCCGTCTGCCTTCACCGCCGGTTTTGTTGCCGTGTTGGTGGGCTTTACCAGTTCGGTGGCAATCGTGTTTCAGGCGGCGCTGGCCTTTGGTGCCACACCCGAGCTGATCACCTCGTGGATGTGGGCGCTGGGCCTGGGCATGGGGCTGTGTACGCTGGTGCCCTCGCTGGTGCTGCGCAAGCCTGTAATGGTGGCCTGGAGCACCCCAGGAGCGGCGGTGCTGGCCACTGCCGGCGTGGCCGGCGGCTTTTCGATGGCAGAGGCGGTCGGTGCCTTCATGGTGTGTGCTGCGTTGATCACGTTGGCAGGGGCCACTGGCTGGTTTGAGCGCGCCATGAACCATCTGCCCCTGGCCATTGCGTCAGGTCTGCTGGCTGGCGTGCTGGCACGTTTTGGCACGCAGGCTTTTACTGCTGCGCAGACCAATTTGCCGCTGGTGTTGCTGATGCTCGCCAGTTACTTGCTGAGTCGGCGCTGGCTGGCGCGTTACGCAGTGCCAGCAACTTTGTTGATTGCTATCTTTTATGTAGCTGCCAGCGCAGGATTCACGGGGGCTAGCGTGCATTTTGACCTTGCAATGCCGGTGTTCACCCGGCCCCAGTTCACCTGGAGCGCGGCGATCAGCCTGGCGCTGCCGCTGTTTATCGTGACCATGGCTTCGCAGAACTTGCCGGGGGTGGCGGTGATTCACGCCGCGGGCTATGGCCACAGCGCTGGCAAACCCGGCATTCCGGTGTCAGGCATCATCACGCTGACCGGCCTGGTGACGTTGCTGCTGGCCCCGTTCGGCGCGTTTGCATTGAATTTCGCTGCCATTACCGCTGCCATCTGCATGGGCCGCGAGGCGCACCCGGACCCTGACCGACGCTACACCGCTGCCGTCTCCTGTGGCCTGCTGTATGTGTTGATTGGCATTTTTGGCACTGCCATCACCGGCACGCTGACCGCCTTTCCCAAAGAGCTGATTGCCGCCATTGCCGGTCTGGCGCTGCTGGGCACAATTGGCTCGGCGTTGGCCACTGCGGTGCGTGACGAGTTTCATCGCGAGGCAGCCCTCATCACCTTTCTGGTGACCCTCAGCGGTGTCGTGATCGCCGGTGTTGGCTCGGCGTTTTGGGGGGTGATTGCCGGTGCCTTGGCGTTGCTGGTACAAAGAGCCGGAAAATCTCATTTTGAGCTGCCGCCACGCTAACGCGCAAGGCATTGCAGCGGCAAAAAAATGATGAATGACCCCCGTCATAGCCGCGATGGCGAAATGCCCCGCATTGCAAAAGATTGAGCCCTGAAAGTGATTGCCCCATGAAGCTGTTGTTTGTAGCCGACCCGATTGAATCGTTCAAGATTTACAAGGACACCACTTTTGCCATGATGCGCGAGGCGCAGCGCCGCGGCCACGCGGTGTCAGTGTGTGAGCCGCGTGATCTGCGCTGGGTTCGTGGCGGTCTGGTTGAGGCCCGCGCCCGCGTCATCAGCCTCACCGGCGAGGCCACCGAATGGTATAAAATTGATAGCTGCTCACGCAGCCCCATCAAGGGCTACGACGCTGTTATGATGCGAAAAGACCCGCCGTTCGATGCCGAGTACTTCTACGCCACCCATTTGCTGGAGCAGGCCGAGCGTGAAGGTGCGACAGTGTTCAACAAACCCCGGGCCCTGCGCGACCACCCCGAAAAGCTGGCCATCATGGAATTTCCCGAGTGCATCGGCCCGACCCTGGTCACACGCGATGCCCAGGACATTCGCGACTTTCATGCCGAGCATCAGGACATCATCTTGAAGCCGCTTGATGGCATGGGCGGCACCGGCATTTTCCGGGTCAGGCAAGACGGTCTGAATCTGGGCGGCATCATCGAGACGCTCAATCAGGACGGTGCCCAGACCGTGATGGTGCAGAAGTTTTTGCCAGCAATTGCCCAGGGCGACAAGCGCGTGCTGGTGATTGGCGGCAAGCCTGTGCCCTATTGCCTGGCGCGCATCCCGCAAGGTGGTGAGGTGCGCGGCAATCTGGCGGCGGGCGGCAAAGGTGTGGCGCAAGCCTTGAGCGCGCGTGACCGAGAAATCGCCGAAACCATTGGCCCGGTTCTTTTTGAGCGCGGTTTGTTGTTGATTGGACTCGACGTGATTGGTGACAGCCTCACCGAGATCAACGTGACCAGCCCAACCTGTTTTCAGGAAATCTTCGATCAGACCGGGTTTGACGTGGCAGCCATGTTTGTACAGGCTCTCGAAGCCGCGCAGGCCCTCTCGCACTGAGGCGCAGGCCCGACCGCCACCACCGGGACCGGCCCGAACGGGTCAGTAATGGGTGCCGGGCGCGGCGGGGCGGCGCACTGGCAACTGCAATGCGCCAGTGTGCCATCGACAAACACGTTGAGTTCGCCTGGCGCAAAGGCCGTCCAGTTTTCATCGGTGGTCAGCGGCTCGGTCACCACGATGGCCAGCCGATCCTCCTGGCTATTGAGCTGCGCCAGATTGACCGTGACATCGTCGTCTTTCAGGTGCACCTGGTTAAACGGATGCGCCCGCAGCACGTAGCACAAATGGGTGGTGGCGTGCGCCCACAGTGCCTGGCCGTTACTGAGCAAAAAGTTAAAGGTGCCGTGTCGCGAGATCTGCGGAATCAGTTCCTGCAGGGTGCGGGTCAGTTCGTCCACAGATGGCACGCTGGCATGCGACTTGGATAGCTCTTGCATCAGCCAGCAAAACGCCCGTTCGCTGTCGGTGTTGCCGACCGGCTTGAAATGGCCGTGCAGGTAGGGCGTGTAGTTTTTCAAGTCGCCATTGTGGGCAAACACCCAGTAACGGCCCCACAGTTCGCGCACAAAGGGGTGGGTGTTTTCCAGGGTGACCAGGCCGACCGTGGCTTTGCGAACATGGGCCACCACGTTGTGGCTTTTGATGGGGTAGTTTTTGAGCATCTGCGCAATCGGTGAGGTGGCAGCACTTTGTTTGTCAACAAAATGCCGCACCCCCTTGCCTGGCGTGCTGTCGTCACTTTCAAAAAAAGCGATTCCCCAGCCATCGCCATGGTGGTCAGTGCCGCCGCCACGCTGCGAGAATCCTGTAAAACTCAAGGTCAGGCTGGCCGGCAGGTGGCTGTTCATTCCAAGTAATTGGCACATGGGGCGATTTTCCAGTTGTTCCGATGATGTCAATTTGCTGACACGTGGCGACAAGCTTAACGAATTCGTGACAAAACTCAAAGGATGCCTGGCAAGAAAAAACAAAATCGGCGCTCGCACCGGGTATGCTAAGGTTTTTCCGACTGATTTGATTGCCACGCGCGGCTTGATTCAATCGGTCTTTTTCGCCAGTCGTGCCTGGTTTGGTCACCACTTTGTTATGAAAGCTGCTTTGAAGAGCCGATCTGGAATTGTTGCAGTTGCGTTATCGAGCCTTTTTTTGAGCCTAGCGCCCGTCGTGCATGCCTTGACCATGGGAGAACTGCGTGGCCCGGTCGTTATTGGTCGCACGCTCGATGTCTCGGTTCAGGTCCAGGCCGCGAGCGGGGATGACTTGGCCGCGTCCTGTTTTGCTGCCGACGTTTTTAACGCTGATGCACGCCAGGGCAAGCCCAAAGTAACAGTGACATCGGCAACAGCAGAGTCGGCCGTGGTGAGAATTGAATCTGCCGGGGTGGTTGATGAACCTGTGGTAAGCGTCGATCTGAGCTTCAATTGTGGGTTTTTTGCAACAAGACGCTATGTTTTATTGACTGACATTGAGTCGGGCGATTTGGCCCCGAAGATCGCCACTGTTGGGTCGGTTGCGCATCGTGCTGGGTCCGAGCAAAGCGAATTGGCATCTGGTCGGCCAAAGCGTTCGCCATCTGGCGATGCTGCCCCGGTGAAACAAAAGACAGTTGCTCAGCGCAGGGTTGCGGTGCCCGAGCGGGCTAGCAATGCGCAGGCAGGGGCGCCAAAACCCGCAGCGTCGGTCAGCGCAGAGGCAGTCAAACCGGTTGTAATGCGCAAGTCACCCGAACCGGCAACCGGTAAAGCTGTGTTGAAACTTGGCCCGCTCGATGACTTCGCGGCCCGAATCAGCGCATTGGAGTCGGCCAAACTTGCCGGACCATCCGCAGAGGTCTTGCTGCAAACCCAGCAAATTGCCTCTTTACAAGCCGACATCAAGGCGTTGCGTGATATCGCTGCCAAAAATGACGCTCAACTGCTTGATTTAAAGGCCCAGTTGCAACAGGCGCGGTCACAGCAGGTTTCGCTTGCCTGGACTTACGCCTTGGGCATTTTGGTGCTGGCTTGTCTGGCAGCACTGGCCTGGCTGGTCTTGCAACAACGTCGTGCTGGCCAAGAGATTCAACCAAAATGGCACGATTCGCGAGAGTTGGCGGTTCAGGTCAAACCCGATCCGGTGCCGCCCCCTGATACGATCAATGCAGTAGTGGCCCCTCCGATCGCTGCAAATGCAGCGCCCGAGGGCATCAGGCCACCCGCCAAGCCAGTCGCAGAGATCGATATCAACCCCGATATTTTCGAACATGTGGTCAAAGCGGAGCCCACTGTCTTGCCCCAAAGTGGGGCAACCAATTTCGGCAACATCCACAACATCAGCCTGGAACCTGTGCTGGACATACGCCAGCAGGCCGAGTTTTTTGTGTCGCTGGGGCAGACCGAGCGGGCTTTGCAGATTCTCAAGAAGCAGATTGCTTCCTGCACCGAGCCAAATCCATTCGTATACCTTGATTTGTTGGAGTTATTTCATTCGCTGGGCCTGAAGGCTGATTTTCGTGAATACCGCAGCACCTTCAATCTGTATTTCACTGGTGCCGTACCGGATTTTCCGGCGTTTCACCTGGAGGGCGATGATTTGCTCGCTTACCCTGAAGTGCTGGCCCGGCTGGTTCAGGGCTGGCCCTGCGCCAAAACGCTGGTTTTGCTGGATGACTGGATTTTTCGCCGTGAACAAATTCCAGCCCAGATCACATTTGACCTGGCCGCATTTCGCGATTTGCTGATGCTGCATGCGCTGGCCGAAGAAGTGGCTACCGATCTGCCGTGGGACACGGTTTCTCCTGAATTCCAACCCGATCCGGTGATGAGACCAAAGGACAAAATCGCATCGGTGATGCCGACAGACGTACGGCAACCCAGAGCTTCGAGTTTGCCCAAAGAGATGCAGGACCAGTCTATTGACATGGACTTTTCGGATCTGGAGATAGCTACGGGCTTTTTGGAAACATCGGTGATATGGCCGCCAGAAGATGCGCCTAGCACCCGTTGGCCGCAAACTGATCGACCTGGCTAGGAACCTTTTGGCCTTGTGGACCGAGCTGCGAAAAGCGACCCCAGCGAGGCCAGTTTGTGCCGAATTTGCAAGTCCATCGCCCAGTTGTGGGGCTGAACGCCGATTCCAAATGGGCTGCTGCGGTGTCGGTTCACCGTCGATGCTCCCTTGATTCGACAGGCTTGTGCGATTTGGATTCCAATCGAATTGAACGTGCATCAAACCTACATTGAAAACGCGTACACCCAAGAAAACACATCTTGAAACACGCCGACCGCTGGGCTGACCAACGCTGCAAAGTATCATCACCGGTCATCATGAACCCAACAACTCATTCGACCTCTCGGCCCCAACCCACCTGGTCACACAGCCAGGAAAGCAGCGCCCGCATCGCCTTGGCGTGCCTGGACCTTACCAGCCTGAACGATGCCGACACCGAGGCTGACATTGCCAGAATTTGCAAACGCGCACAAGGCCCGTTTGGACCGGTGGCAGCAGTGTGTGTTTGGCCACGACTGGCCTCGTTCGCGCGCACGCAACTGCCCGCGCACATTGGTGTGGCGGCAGTGGCCAATTTTCCGCACGGCAATGCCGATATCGGCGCAGCGGTGCAAGACACCTTGCAGGTCGTCCAGGCCGGTGCGCAAGAAGTCGATGTGGTGCTGCCCTTCAGGGCGCTGATGGCCGGTGATGCTGCGACTGTGACGGCCTGCATCAGCGCTGTGCGCCAAGCCTGTCCAAACCTGCTGCTCAAAGTCATTTTGGAGACCGGCGAACTGCGAACCCCGGCACTGATTCAGCGTGCCAGTGAACTTGCGCTGGTTGCCGGTGCTGACTTTTTGAAAACCAGCACCGGCAAAACGCCATTAAGCGCAACACCCGAGGCTGCACGCATCATGCTCAATGCAATTGCGACCAGCCCTGTGGCCAGAAGTCATGTGGGTTTTAAGGTGTCAGGCGGCATCCGGACTGTGCAGGATGCTATTGTTTATGAATCACTGGCAGCGCAGATACTGGGTGTCGAGGCACTCAACCCCAGACGCTTTCGCATCGGTGCCAGCAGTATCCTGTCGGACATCGAGGCGGTGCTGACTGGCAACATCCCCGCCAGCGCAGCCGCGCCGGGTAGCTATTGAATTTGCCCCGGCAAAGCGACAACGCCACAAGCAGTCTTGCTTCACACCCCCTTCTAGGCCAACACCATGCTTGCGCAAGAGATCATTCGCATCAAACGCGATGGCCACACACTGGAGCGTGCCGATATTGAGCACTTCGTGCGTGGCCTGGTGGATGGCTCGTGGAGCGAGGGCCAGGCGGCCGCGCTCGCCATGGCGATGTTTTTGCGCGGCTTGAGCCGCAATGAGACGGTCAACCTGACCCAGGCCATGACCCATTCTGGGCTGGTGATGGACTGGTCAACGGCCAACTTCAATGCACCCGTTCTGGACAAGCACTCCACCGGAGGTGTCGGCGACAAGATCAGCCTGATGCTGACCCCAATCGTGGCGGCCTGCGGTGGCGTTGTACCGATGATCTCCGGAAGAGGCCTCGGACACACCGGCGGCACGCTGGACAAACTGGGCTGCATCCCCGGTTACCAGACTGCACCCGATGTCGCCATGCTGCACCAGACTCTAAAGACCGCTGGCTGCGCCATCATTGGCCAAACCGCCGAGCTGGCCCCGGCAGACCGTCGGCTCTACGCCATTCGTGATGTCACCGCCACGGTCGAATCGGTGTCGCTGATCACAGCCAGCATCCTGTCCAAAAAACTCTCGGCTGGCTTGCAGGGGCTGGTCATGGATGTGAAAGCGGGCAACGGAGCCTTTGCCGATTCACTGGAAATGGCCGGTGAGTTGGCCGAATCACTGGTGAGCGTGGCCGACGGTGCCGGCCTGCCAACTTGTGCCTGGCTGACCGACATGAACCAGGTGCTGGGCCAGTCCTGCGGCAACGCGCTCGAGGTGCTGGAAGCCATCGCTTTTCTGAAGGGCCAGTCCATCGAGCCGCGCCAGTGGTTGCTGACGCGGACCCTGAGTGCCGAGCTGCTGCTGATGGGTGGTCTGGCCAGCGATGAAACCGATGCGCTACAAAAAGTAGATCATGCTTTGGCCAGTGGGCGAGCGCTAGAGCGGTTTTCTTGCATGATTTCAGCCTTGGGCGGCCCGGCTGACCTGGCTGATCGCCCTGGCCATTACCTGCCCCCTGCGCCGGTGCAGAGGGTGGTGCAAGCACCGCACGGCGGCTGGGTCAGCAGCATGGCAACCCGCGACATCGGGCTGCTGATCGTGGAACTCGGTGGTGGGCGGCGCAAGGTCAGCGACACGATTGATACGCGAGTGGGGTTTAGCCAATTTGCCCAGATCGGACAAAAGGTGCAAGCCGGTGAGCCGCTAGCCGTGGTGCACGCTGGGGACTCTGCGGCGGCTGAGCATGCGCAAACAGCCTTGCTGACCAAAATTCAGATCAGTGACAAGCCGGTCAAGCCAGCGCCAGTGATGCTGCAGCGAGTTCGTTGCCATCGGACTCCGGCAAACGGCATCCAGTGAAACTCGGGCGACCTTGGCTGGCATCAACTTTGTCATTCGTGCCGAA
>DAOSLL010000063.1:0-11592 GCA_035368905.1 Rhodoferax sp. | reverse complement strand
CACCAGGGCCAGATAGGTCTTGCCGGTCTGACGCTGGCGAAACTGGTCTTGCAGGTTTGTCAACGCACTGCGTTTTTTTGCCACCAGCAAAATGCCGCTGGTTTCGCGGTCGAGCCGGTGCACCAGCTCCAGAAACCTGGCTGCTGGGCGCGCCATGCGCAATTGCTCGATCACCCCAAAACTCACCCCAGAGCCGCCATGTACCGCAACACCAGCGGGCTTGTTGAGGGCAATCAGGTGCTCGTCTTCCAGTAGTACAGCAAAATCTCTGCAGGGCACACCGCTGGCGACCCGCGCCGCCATGTCCTGCTGCTTTTCAGTCATCCGCTGCGACACGCGCACCGGTGGCACACGCACCATGTCGCCTGCCACCAGCCGGGTATCTGCCCCGGCCCGGCCCTTGTTCACCCGCACCTCGCCACTGCGAATCATGCGATAAACATGGGACTTCGGAACGCCTTTGAGTTCACGCATCAAAAAGTTGTCGAGTCGCTGTCCGATACCGTCCTCATCAACACAAACGGTTTTCACTTGGGCGCTGCCTGTTGCGGGTTTGCCCCCTATAATGCTTTTCACTGTCGTTGTGCTGCAAGTGGTTGATTTGACTGAAAAGTGTTCAGTGTTTAGGTGAAGTTTAGTTCACCCACCGCCTGCCTCGCCAGAAAAGTCGGTACCGCCTGACACCAAGCCCGCAAATTGTTGACCCCCTGTCTCCAATGGCGGAGAAGTTGAAGGGTCAAGACGACGCCTTGAAACCCTGATTCGGAATACCCAAAGTTCACAGCTTTGCGCTGTGAATGGAATGAAGCCTTTATGTTTGTGTTGATGTGCCTGATGCGATCCAGCCTACAGCCTGCACCTGAGCTGTATGTGGAAACATGTCAGCCTGTAGCGCCCGTCAAATGGGCGCATTCAGCTATTTTTATAGTAGCAACTGCAAACCCGAACCCGATCGCTCCCCTCCACGCGCCCATGCCCAGACTCACTCTGTGAGCCTGCTTCCTCCGGCTGTTTCCTTCTCATTTCAATGCGTCAGTTTGTGTATTAAAAGCTCGTCATGAGCTGTTTGTTGGAAAACTGAATTGAAGGAATGCTACCCATGAAACGGATGCTGATCAACGCCACCCAAGCGGAAGAACGCCGCCTTGCAGTGGTGGACGGGCAAAAACTGCTCGATTACGAAATTGAAATTGAGGGGCGCGAACAGCGTAAGGGAAACATCTATAAGGCGGTGGTGACACGCGTTGAGCCCTCGCTGGAAGCCTGCTTTGTTGACTACGGTGAAGACCGACACGGCTTTTTGCCGTTCAAGGAAATATCCAAGCAGTATTTTCAGGCTGGTGTTGCTGTCAGCCAGGCCCGGATTTCGGATGTCATCAAGGAAGGCCAGGAACTGCTGGTGCAGGTCGAGAAGGAAGAGCGCGGCAACAAGGGGGCTGCACTTACCACCTTTGTGTCACTGGCCGGGCGCTATGTGGTGCTGATGCCCAACAACCCGCGCGGTGGTGGTGTCAGCCGCCGCATCGAGGGCGAAGACCGCGCCGAGCTGAAGGAAGCCCTTGACCAGCTCGAGTATCCCAACGGCATGAGCATCATTGCGCGCACCGCTGGCATTGGCCGCAGCGCCCCCGAGCTTCAGTGGGACCTGAATTACCTGCTCAAACTCTGGTCCGCGATTGACGGTGCGGCCAAAGGAGGCAAGGGCGCTTTCCTGATTTACCAGGAATCGAGCCTTGTGATTCGTGCCATTCGCGACTATTTCAACCATGACATTGGCGACATCCTGATCGACACCGACGATGTGTACGACCAGGCACAACAGTTCATGGCCCATGTGATGCCCGAGCACGCTGCCAGGGTCAAACGCTACCGCGACGATGCGCCGCTGTTCTCACGCTTCCAGATCGAACACCAGATTGAGTCGGCCTACGCCCGTACCGTGACCCTGCCCAGTGGTGGCGCGATTGTGATCGACCACACCGAAGCCCTGGTTTCAGTGGATGTGAACTCGGCGCGCGCGATCAAGGGTGGTGACATCGAAGATACCG
Organism: Rhodoferax sp.; assembly: GCA_035368905.1. Classification (GTDB taxonomy): domain Bacteria; phylum Pseudomonadota; class Gammaproteobacteria; order Burkholderiales; family Burkholderiaceae_C; genus Rhodoferax. The sequence continues at coordinate 9,544 of DAOSLL010000063.1, read as the reverse complement.
CCACCCGCACTAACCTGGAAGCTGCTGAAGAAGTGGCGCGCCAGGCCCGACTGCGAGATTTGGGCGGGCTGATCGTGATCGACTTCATCGACATGGAAGAGTCGCGCAACCGTCGCGATGTGGAAAACCGCTTGCGCGACGCGCTGCGTCAAGACCGCGCGCGGGTGCAGTTTGGCACCATCAGCAAGTTCGGCCTGATGGAGATGAGCCGTCAGCGTTTGCGCCCGGCGCTGTCCGAAGGTGCCTCCATTCCGTGCCCTCGCTGCGGCGGTTCTGGTCATGTGCGTGACACCGAATCGAGTGCGCTGCAGATTTTGCGCATCATCCAGGAAGAATCGCTCAAGGACAATACCGCATCGGTGCTGTGTCAGGTGCCGGTGGAGGTGGCATCCTTCCTGCTGAACGAAAAGCGAACCGAGATCGCCAAGATCGAACTCAAGCAGCGCATCAATGTGCTGATGGTGCCCAACAAATCGCTCGAAACACCCAACTATCGGCTTGAACGACTCAAGCATGACGACCCGCGTCTCGACAACATCACACCGAGCTACAAAATGGCCGACGAAGTCGAAGATGCCATCGCCGTGACACGTCGATCACAGGAGCCAACCAACCGGCAAACGCCGTTGATCAAAGGGGTGTTGCCTGATGCGCCGGCACCGGCGGCACCGGTCCGGCCGGAACCCGCTGCAGTCGCACCGCCCGCCAAGCCTGAAGCAGTCACCCCGGTGGTTGTGGAGAAGGGGTTTTTTGGCTGGCTCAAGAACCTGATTTCACCGGTACCTGTGCCTGCACCGGTTGCGCCGCCACCTGCTGCGCCGCTGGTTGAAGAGCCGCGCAACAACCGGGATGGCCGCCCAGCTCGTGACGGTAGCCGACGCAACGAGCCCCGCGGCGATCGCCCGGACGGGCGCGGTCCGCGCACTGACGGCCCTCGCACTGACGGGCGCGGCGGGCGGACCGAAGGCCGCGGCGACGGGCGCAACGAAGGCCGACCCGAAGGACGCGGCGGTCGCGGCGAACGCGGCAACCGCAACGAGCGCAATAGCGGCCCGCGCGAGCGAACAGACACCCAGGCCGCAGCAACCAGCGCCGAATCTGTCGGTGTTAACCTGGATGCGCAAGCTCAAGGCACAAACCCAGAGGCCTCACGCAGTGATGCCCGGCCTGAGCGCAATAGCCGCAACGGCGGGCGCGGTGATCGACGCCCGCCGCGTGGACCCAAACCTGCCGATGAGGCCGGGCTGGACGACACCGGCAACCCTGCGGCCGATGCTGATGTGACCCCGACTGCGCCAGCCGAACCGGTGAGCATCGAGGCTGACACCGGCAACCGTGCTGATACCGCGCCCAGAGAGAAACGGTCACGCGACCGCTATGGCCGTGATCGCAAAGGACGCGGCGAACGCAGTGAACGAGTTGAGGCGGGTTCCGAGGCCTCTTCATTGCCACAGAGTCAGGATGGTGCTGCTGCCGTTCAGGAAGAAGATGCGCCACGCAAGTCTTACTTTGCCATGCCTGCCAACGGCCAGCCAGTGGCTGGAGTTGACGCATTGCCGCTGGATCGCCCGGCACCGATCGCTGCTGGCGTTGTGCCGCAAGCGATGGCAGTTCCTTTAGCCGACAAGTTGCAAGCCAGCCCACCGCCCGCGCCGACAACCCAGGCCATGATCGTGTTGCCAGCGGCACCTGCGCCAGCAGCCATTGCAGTTGTTGCCAGCAAGCTGGTGGACCCGCCGATGGCAGCCACCATGCCCCCGGTAGCGGCTTACCATTTGTCGCTGGAAGACTTGTCGCAACTGGCGCAGCAGTCGGGTCTCACATGGGTCAATTCGAACGCTGAAAAGGTAGCTGCCGTGCAAGCCGCCATCGCGGCAGAAGTGCAACCGGCACGAATCCCGCGCGAGCGGCCACCAGCCGTTGCGGGAGATGATCGCCCACTGATCCTGGTGGAAACCAAACGCGATTTGCGCAATGTTCAGTTGCCGTTTGAAAACGCCGAACTGACGAGCTAGCCAGCGCTAGCCAACAGTTGAAAAGGGCACCAGTGGTGCCCTTTTTCACATTATTTCTTCGTCACGCGCAACACTACGTCGGCTGCTTGGGCCACCGAAAAAACCACGCTGCACCAGACCCAGATGGCTGCAGGCCTTGTTGCCACCGCCTCGGCGTGCAAAATCCACCGCGAGCTGGGTTTTCTCGATGGCGGTCTTGGGCGAGTCATCGGCCATGACACTGGTAAAGCCGCAACTCACGGTCACTCGCCCAACTGCGGCAAACCTGAACTTTTCGACATTGGCACGAAAACGGTCAAAAGCTGACAGTACCAACGCTTCGTCCGGACAATGCATCAGCGCGCCGAAGTCCTCGGCACGAAAATGGTAAAGACGGTCATAGGTGCGAAACGTATTGCTCATGATGCGGGCTACCAGTTGCAGCACATCATCAGCCACGGCACGACCATGCTTGTCATGGATCAGGGCAAAATTGTCAACACTGGCTGAACCCAGCCAGTAGTTGACCGGCACCCGGTGCCGTCGCTCCTGACCTGGCAGATCAGTTACCGCCGGTGCCGCCGTGGTGCGGTCAAGGTCCTCCAGCACTGCGCTGTAAAAAGCATCGTCAAGCGACTTGCGATTGAGCAGGCCAGTCAGCGGGTCGCGGTCGCTGTATTCCAGCAAGGTGTACATGTTGCGGTAAATGCGGCGCAGGCAGTCCACCAGCAGCAGATCTTCGGCGCGCAAGGCTGCGTCTGAGTGCAGTTCGAGCACACCTTGATCGTCCGAGCGGGAATCCGAAAAAAGCGGCAGCATGTTGATGCGCGGCCCATCCGGCCCGGCCCAGTCAATTTCAACACGTTCACGAGACTGAAGACATTTCAGGCGATCACCGGCATCTTCGAGCTTGACCAGCGACTGAAAATCAACCCGTGTCGGGTCAATCACCCGCCCGCCGCCCTTGGCATCTAGCCGGGCCACTTCCAGCCAGCGTTCAACCCCCTCTTCGCGCATGACGCGGGCAATCACGATGCGCCCGACTGGCAGGAAATCAATCAGTGCCTTGGCCAGGGTGAGTTCCAGCAAATCACGATCGCGATGGTCGGTGAGTTTGACAATGTGTTCGATGAATGTAGTCATTGTCAAATCATAGACTTGAAACCCGGTTTCGTCACCTGGAGAACGCGCTCAAACAGCCGGTTCTTTGATCAGGATCAAGGTCGGCGACTCAAACTCGCATGCGCCGCGTTCTTCCAGGCCAGCGCAGCCTGCGCATCATCACCCTCGCGCTGCGCCAGTTCGGCCAGCACCTGCCAGGCGCGAGTCAGCAAACTGGCATCATTCAAACGCGGCAGCGACTGGCGGATCAACTGCTGCGACTTGCCCCACAGCTTCAGATGCAGGCATGCCACACCTGCCAGATACAGCAGCGCGGCATCGCCTGGCTGGGTTCGCTGGGCAAGTTCAATACGCGCCAGCCAGACCGTGTCAATGGCATCTTCTGTCGTCGTAAAGGCTTGCTCCATCACCCGGATCAAGAAAATTCTGTCTTCCTGAGCCAATCCTTGCTCAGGATTGACCATGCGCTCCCACACCGGCAACAGCCATTGAAAGGCCAAATGGGCGTCCCCACCCAGACGCAGCAGGCGTCCGGCGGCTGCCATCGCCACCTGTGGCAGATTTTTTTCAGCCGCTTCCAGTTTGCCCCAGAGCGCCTCCAAACGGGCCGGATCATGCGCTGTCTGCAACATCTCCAGCGCCAGCGCCCGTACCAGACTGAGCGCGGCATTCTCGGAAAATGCCCGGTGCTTGGCCAGCAACCGGGCGGTCTCCAGGGCGCTGTCAGTTTTACCAGCCAGCCGTGTCACTTTCAGGCGCATGCGCAGCGATACGGTGCGCCGGGCCACCCCGGAGGGCAGTTGGTCGAGCCAGTCCAGTGCTGCCGCCGCATCGCGGTCTTCCAGTGACCAGCGCACCGCGCGCAGTAACACGCCCTCACGCGTGCCGCTGGCATCGTGGGAAGTCGCCAGCGCCAGCGCCTGCTGGAAATGCAGCTCACGCGCCGTCTTGTCCTGCAAGGCCTGCGCACTCTCGGCTGCCAGCAAATGTGCCAGCACCTGAAGTCGCGTTGTGTCGGTGCTGGCAGCACCACTGTGGGCCATCGCCGCTTCACGTGCCAACACCAGTTCGGCCGCCTTGAGCGCCCGGATAAAGCGCCCGGCAATCAGGTGCGACAGGGCATCGAGCAGTGCCGAGTGAATCACCCGCTCCTGATGGCGCACGCGCCAGGAATGGGCTTGGCCGGGTATGGCAACCAGCGCTGCCAGCGCTTTAAGTGCCACATGCATCAGTGCAAACAGCAGCCCCAGCAACAGTAGCACCAGATTCAGCGACAAATCGACCCGGTGCGGTGGCCAATAGACCGTGATGGTGCCGTCATTGCCACTGGCAAACAGCGCCAGCGCCACCGCCACCCCGAACAGGCCAAGAAACCAGATGGCAGCGCGCATTGTCAGCGCCCTGCAGCAGCGGTTGCCAGCACCGCCAGCGTGTCGTCAACCCGTGGCAGTTGCAAATTGCGCATCTGCCCTTGCACCTGCTGCAACAGCAACGCCGCTGCCTGGGTCAGGCGGGCACTGCGGTCAAAGTATTTTTTCAGGCTGTCTTCTGCCACCGCCAGATCGGCGCGCGCCGACTCGATCTGGCGCGACAACAAGCCCAGCCGCGCATTGAGCAGCTTGAGCTTGAAGTTTTCCCGGACAAAAAACGACTGCTCCGGCGACAGCAGGGCTGCCTCGGGCACTTCCACCCGGCTGACCCGAACCAGGTTGCGGGCCTCATCGAGCACCAGCGCCAAACCAGTCTGCCACCAGGTTTGTGCGCTTGCGTTGCGGGCCTTCTGGGCTTCCTGAACCAGGTTTGCCGGTGTCACCGCATTGGCCAGAGACAGGTCATCGGCCATGCGAACCAGTTCATCGAGCTTGATCAACATGGTCGGGGTGTCACTCACTGCAGAGGCCTTGACGCGGTCGATGTCGCGCGCAATGGCGCGCTGCAGCAAGGCCAGCCGCGGTTGCGCTGCCCGTACCACGCGCTGCTCGGCGCTTTTGAGTGCTGCCAGCAGCGGCTCAACACTGCCGGTCAACTGGGCCTGCTGCTGTGCCAGGCGCAGTGCGGCTTCAATATCAACCACCAGATTTTCATCGCGCGAGCGCGACAGGCTCTGCATCAGCTCTTCCAACTGGCTGCGCTGCAGGGCCACTTCGCTCAGGCGCGAGTCCAGCACGGCAGCGTGCGCAGCGGTTTCCTGCGCCAGCGCCACTGCCTGCCGGGCCAGGGTACGGGCTTCAAGAGACTGCGACTGCGCATCGGCACTTTGGCGCGCCAAGTGCTCCTGCATGTTGTTGACTTTTTGCCACAGCAACACCCCCAACAGCAAACCCAGCCCGGCCAGCGCGCCAGCCCCCAGCGCCAACCGCAGCGACAGGTTGCGCCGTGGTGCAGCATTTGTTGGTGCTGAAAGTGCAGGGTTTGCCACAGCGCTTGCGTCGCCCGGATCGGCAGGCAAACGGTCTGGCGGCTCAGGGTTGGGTAGATCAGAAGGTGTCGCGACGGTCATGGGCATGATTCTACCGAGGCCAGCACACTGGGCAGGGTCGGACTTGCCAGCAGCACCACCGCAAAGCCGAGTGCCCGCACCGCCGCCGCAATGCGCTGATGGGTTGCGACTGCCCGGGCTTTTGCCCAGCTCTGCTTTCGCAACAGGGTCTGCAGATTGGCCACGGCCTCAGCGCTGCTGAACACCCAGATGCTGCCATCGGTGGCTGCGGCGCTGGCCAGCAACGCAACCTCAGCGCTCCAGACCGGCGCGCCACGCCGGTAGGCCACGACAGAGTCCACCAGGATGCCGGCCGATTGCAAATGCCGCGCCAGCCAGTCCCGCCCGACCCCCGCGATGCCAGCGGCGTTGTCCGGGGCTGCCGTCGGGCCATCGTCTGATCGGCTGTCGCCGCGCACAATCAGCACGCGCTGGCCTGGCAGCAGTTGCTGCTGCACCTGTTGCCACAACGCCTCGGAGTCGTATTGCCCGGCCTCAGCCGCAGGCGAGTCGATCAGTTCAGCCGGGACACCCTGTGCCAGCAAGGCATTGCGGGTTCCCGGGCCGGTCGCCCATGCTCTCTTAATAGGAGCTTCCAGCGCATTATCCATAAGGCCTAGAGGCTGTTTTGATGCATAAAAATAGGCCACTGCAGGGCCACTTACAAACATCACGGCAGCGTAGTCAGCCAGCCGCTGCCAGGCATTGACCAACGCAGTGCAGTCTGACAAAGCGCGGGTTTCAATCAAAGGCAGGGCAATTGCGTGATGACCAGCGCGCTGCAAGCCGTCAACCCAATGCTGTGCCTGTGGCTGCACCCGGGTGATGATCACGCGCATGGATTCAATCAGCTCAAGTTGCTGGTGCCGCCGACGCAGACAGCGCCACACCACCACCCTGCGCTTGCACGCTGGCGCGCAGCGCATCGGCGACCCGCTGGCCGAGGGCTGCTGCGCCAGCCTGATCGGTCACCGCTGCCGCTGGTGCGGGTCTGGCAAGCGGCAGGTGACCATGCACATCGCCCCAGGCTGCATGCAGCACCAGTTGATCCTGCTCCAGCGTGGCATAGGCGGCCAGCGGCATCGAACAACTGCCACCCATGGCACGGCTGACGGCGCGCTCTGCAGCGACCCTGAGCCAGGTGTCGTGATGCGCCAGCGCTGCCAGCGCCAGCGCCACATCCGGGCGGTCGCTGCGCACCTCAAGCCCCAGGACACCCTGGCCAGCGGCAGGCAGCATCGTGGCGGGCTCAAACACGGCAGCAATACGCGCCTGCAGGCCAAGGCGCTTGAGTCCGGCAGCAGCCAGCACGATGGCGTCATAAAGGCCCTCATCGAGCTTGCGCAGGCGCGTGTCAAGGTTGCCGCGCAATGGCTCAATCTTCAGATCAGGCCGCAGCGCACGCAGTAGCGCAACACGACGCAGGCTGGAGGTGCCAACCAGTGCCCCCAGCGGCAGCGCGTCAAGGCTGGCAAAGCGGTTTGACACAAAGGCATCACGCGGGTCTTCACGCTCCATCACACAGGCCAGGCTGAAGCCGTCGGGCAGTTCCATCGGCACATCCTTGAGCGAATGCACGGCCAGATCGGCATGCCCCTGCTCCAGCGCGACTTCCAGCTCTTTGACAAACAGGCCCTTGCCACCGATCTGGCTGAGCGTGCGGTCCAGAATCTGGTCGCCCAGCGTGGTCATGCCCAGCAGCGCCACCTGGTGGCCCAGTTGCTGCAGCCTGGACTGGACATGTTCGGCCTGCCACATGGCCAGACGGCTTTGCCGGGTAGCGATGGTGAATTTGCTCATGAGCCAGACACCGTTGTGGTTATTTTGATCAATTGCATCGTGTCAAAGCCTCGGCGTGACCCAGCCTGCAACACTGGCCAGCGCCGCAGCCAGCTTGCCTGGCTCGGTGCCGCCAGCCATGGCCAGGTCGGGCTTGCCGCCGCCCTTGCCACCGACTTGCGCGGCAACAAAGTTGACCAGTTCTCCGGCCTTGACCCGCCCGGTGGTGTTGGCCGTCACGCCAACAGCAATCTGCACCTTGTCAGCATCAACCACTGCCAGCACGATGACGGCAGTTTTCAGCTTGTCCTTGAGCTTGTCCATGGTGTCGCGCAGGGTTTTGACATCGGCACCGTCAAGCCGGGCCACCAGCAGCTTGACACCGTTGATGTCCTGCGCTTGCGCGACCAGTTCGTCGCCCTGGGCGGATGCCAGCCTGCCCTTGAGCGCAGTCACTTCTTTTTCCAGTGTCTTGACGTGCTCCAGCACCGTCACGATGCGATCAACGACCTCGGCCACCGGCGCTTTCAGCACGCCGGCGGCCTGGTTCACGCTGTCTTCCAGTTGCTGCATGTAGAGCAGTGCATTGACCGCGGTCACGGCTTCAATGCGCCGCACGCCAGAGGCCACACCGCTTTCTGCCACCACCTTGAACAGGCCAATGTCTCCGGTGCGCTGCACGTGGGTGCCACCGCACAGTTCGCGACTGCTGCCAATGTCCTGCACCCGCACCGACTCGCCATATTTTTCGCCAAACAACATCATGGCACCGGTTTTTTTGGCTTCTTCAATGGCCATCACGCGCGCCTGGGTCGCCGCGTTGGTGAGAATTTCGGCATTCACCCTGGCTTCAATTTCGCGGATTTCTCCGTCGCTTACCGGGGTGTTGTGGGCAAAGTCAAAACGTGTGCGCTCCGGGTTCACCAGGCTGCCTTTTTGCTGCACATGGCTGCCCAGCACCTCACGCAGTGCCTTGTGCATTAAGTGCGTGGCCGAGTGGTTGCGCATGGTGGCCAGGCGCAGGCTGGCGTTGACATGTGCCGTGACCTGATCGCCCACCTTGAGTGCGCCCGATTTGAGCGTGCCATAGTGGCCAAACACGTCGGACTTGATCTTTTGCGTGTCGGCCACATCAAACATGGCCAAATCAGAAAAGATCGCGCCAGCGTCACCAACCTGGCCACCACTTTCGCCATAAAACGGCGTGGCAGCCAGCACCAGCACCCCGGATTGACCAGCATTCAGGGCTGTAGCGCTTACCCCGTCTGCGTAGATAGCTACAATTTCAGTAGCAACTGTGAACTGCTCGTAGCCCAGAAACGCATTGCCCGCACCGTGGTATTCCAGTGCCCGGTCCTGTTTGAACTTGCCTGCCGCGCGCCCCTGCGACTTTTGCCGCGCCATGGCCGCATCAAAACCGGCCGAATCCACCACAACCCCGCGCTCGCGGCAGACATCGTTGGTCAGATCCAGCGGGAAGCCGTAGGTGTCGTGCAGCTTGAAAGCGACTACACCGGAAAGTGGGTTCTTTTGCAACCGCCCTCTCACGATGATTCGATTCCCACGATGATCAGGAAAAGCACTTTCACTCTCAGCATCCTGGTTAGCTGCGTCTTCTTCGCCTTCATCAACGACATAGAAAAACAGCAACTCGCCCTGGCCAGAAATTGGTTTGGCAGTATATGAGCCAAATATGTTCGAGCCCATATGAATCTTCATTGAGTTCAACTCATATGTGGCGAGTTCCTCATTGGTCATGTTCGATTTAATTTCAAGCATATCGAACTCTGTTTCAAGAATCTCCATGCCGTTGGCCAGCGTCTCATAAAAACGCTCTTCTTCAACCCGCAGCACCTCCATGATGCGCGCCGACTGTGCCGCCAGGCCGGGGTAGGCGTCGCCCATCTGTGCCACCAGATCGGGCACCAGCTTGTGAAAAAACGGGGTCTTCTGGCCCAGCTTGTAACCGTGGCGAATGGCGCGGCGGATGATGCGGCGCTGCACATAGCCGCGCCCCTCGTTGCCCGGCAGCACGCCGTCGCTCACCAAAAAGGCGGTGGCGCGAATGTGGTCGGCAATCACCTTGAGCGAGTTGTTGGTCAGGTCAGGGCAAGCGGTTTCGCGTGCCGCGGCCTTGATCAGCGCGTCAAAAATGTCGATTTCATAATTG
>DAOSLL010000062.1:0-11622 GCA_035368905.1 Rhodoferax sp. | reverse complement strand
CCCCGACATCATCATTGGCTCCTGGTGCGGCAAGAAGTTTCGCCCGGAAAACGTGGCAGCACGCCCTGGCTGGAGCGAGGTTGCGGCGGTGAAGACCGGGCAACTGTTCGAGATCAAGTCGCCCGACATCCTGCAACCTGGCCCCGCCGCCCTAACCGACGGCGTGGCGCAACTGCACCGCATCATCATGGCCTGGTGCAAAAACGTTGCGTCAAAGTCTGCCACTTCGGTTGCACAAGGCGATATTGAGGGCTGATTTTTCGGCAAGCATGTGCCCATGCCCATGCCCATGCCCGGGCTGACGCTGCGGAGTCCTGACAATTGGCACGCCGGCGGGGCTGGTTTTGTCGTGCCGTGGTTTTCATGACCGCTTTCATCGGCATGCTGGCCTTGCTGCTGGCGCTGTTTATTGACCGCCGGTTTGGCAAACCGGCGCTGTGCTGGCATCCGGTGGTGTGGCCGAGCAACGACCTGCGCTGTTAACCGGGTTCAGAGGATGGCTTGGAAGGCCGCCCCGGGCCGACTGCCCGGCTGACTTGAGGGGCCGCTGATGCGGGATGCTCATAACTTTCCTGAGTTCAATGGCTTTTGGCTTGCAGTCCATTACCAGTATGCGCTAGCTGCTTTGCTTTCAATAGCACTCTGGTGGCTGGGAAATGCTGCTTTTCAGCTATGCAGAGTCTGCCAGGTGGACCCGCTGCAATCGCTGGTGCAGATAATTTGACAGCCTTGCCACTGCCGTTGGCTAACGTATGGCTGGCGTTGTTGCTCAAACCCCTGCTGGCCTGGGTCATGCTCAAAGACGAGGTGCAAGCAGTGGAGACCGCTCTAGAGCCATCGCGTGAAGCCGGACGCGAACGCCTGAACTGGCTGGCCAGCCGCGACACTGCCGCCTTGAGCCAGGTGCAGGTGCGTGAAAGTGCCATCGCGTCATTGGCCAAAACCTCAAACACCAGGTGGAGGCACCAATGCTCTGGCTTGTGCGGCTGGGTCTGCCAGGTGCGGTGCTTTCCGTTTTGCCAACATCACCGATGTCCAGTGCGGCTACAAGGGGCTGCCCCATGGGCAAAACCGGGAACGGGCGGGCAAGTGGGCGGCGCGTCTGACCGCCTGGTTGCTGGGTGTGACCTGCGGCCTGCGCTGGGCCGAGGTGGCACCTTAAGCCGCCAAAACCCGGTCGTCCAACAGTGGCTGGCCAGCGGCGGCAATGGCCCTGAATATCCGGAATGCCAGCCATTGCTCGGACCGTCTCGTATGCATCAAAAGTCCTTCCAGCCCGCATGTTGATTATGCTGGCAGCTCAATATTTGAGAGCACTATGCAAGTCTGAAAACAGGTGAGACGAGCCGGTGGACGCATGGCGGCAGCGACGTGCTGGCACCGGGTCAGGTGGCAGACCGGGCTCAATGCCCCGACCCGGCCAACACCGCGCTGCCAAGCATTGCCCACTGTTTCTTCGTCCACCCGCCACAATCCCTGAAATTGGTCGCTGCGCCGCATTGGCATCGCCCCAAGTGGCGGGGAATTCACCCTCAGTGATTCATACAGCGCCCGCGTGACAGCCCGCAGCAAGCGGGCAGCAAAGGGCAAGCCGGATTAACGTGAAATCACTTTCATGTCCGGGGATGAATGGAGTCCATGAAAGTTAGCCAGACAAGATTCCCTGCTGTGCCAGGGCAGCAACGCTGAATTTGCCAGTGCTGGACGGTTTGAAAGCCAAGGTGTTCATCGCGGGCCCAGAGCCGGGCATCTGGCCAACACTGGTGAATCGCGCTGCACAGCCGTCCGCCAGAGCCTGACGCAGCCGGGATTACCGACAGGGCAGAGCCGCTACGCAAAGTTTGCGATAATCCGAGGTTCCCTGAATGGTTCAGGAAAAATCTGAACACTGATTCAAGCTGCGGCATCTTCGATGGCGCACGCTGCATCGCCCCAGAGACTCTTAGGATTTCCAAATAATGAAACGCACTTACCAACCTTCCAAAATCCGCCGCGCCCGTACTCACGGCTTTCTGGTTCGCATGAAGACCCGTGGTGGCCGCGCTGTCATCAACGCCCGTCGTGCCAAGGGCCGCAAGCGTCTGGCGGTCTGATTGTCGGCGGGTGCAAGCTGGCTTTGCAACGTCTTAAAACCCGCCCGCAATTTCAGGCGGTTTTGGCTGGTGTGACTTTGGTCCGAACGCCGCATTTTGCCTTGCACCGTGTGGCATTGTCCGGGTCAACGCCATCGGCACCTGATGCATCGCCCTTGTTTGCCAAGCGCGATGTCTGGCTCGGTGCCATGGTGCCCAAGCGCTGGGCCAAACGGGCAGTTACTCGTAATTCCATCAAGCGTCTGGTTTATGCCGTGAGTCTGGACTTTGAGGCCAATTTGGCCTGTGCCGCCCATGTCGTGCGTTTGCGCAGCAGCTTTGATCGCCAGCATTTTGTCAGTGCCACGTCGCTGGCCTTGAAAATTGCCGTGCGCCAGGAACTGCAGCAGTTGTTTTCAAAAGCCGCGACCGCGCCGCCATTGACAGTGCAACCAGGGGTCGCATGAAGACGGGCTTGCCATGATTGCGCGTTTTCTGATCAGATTGGTCAAGGCATATCGGCTGCTGCTGAGCCCGTCGTTGGGCTCATCGTGCCGGTTTGAGCCGACCTGCTCAGCTTTTGCACTGCAAGCCCTGGAACAGCATGGTGCGCTCAATGGCAGTTATTTGACCCTTGGACGCATCGGGCGCTGCCATCCATGGTGTGACGGTGGCTTCGATCCGGTGCCCGGCGCGGCCCCGCTTGCCCGGTCTGGTTTGCTTACCCGGTTAATTTCCTCTACCACTCAAAAGAAGTCCTCATGAACGATATTCGGCGCACTATTTTGTGGGTGATTTTTGGTTTTTCCATGGTCATGCTGTGGGACAAATGGCAGATTCACAATGGCAACAAGCCGACTTTTTTCCCAGGACCGGCACCCACAGTCGCCCAGGCACCGGCACCATCCAAGACCGCAAGTGGCGTCGATAGTGTTCCAGTTGCTACTACTAATGTAGCTGTAGGCGCACGGCCAACGGGGGCTACAGCCGAATTAGTGCCTCAAGTCAGCAGTTCGGTGGCGCACCAGCAGGTGGTCGCCGAGACCGACGTACTGAAGGTCACGTTTGACACCGAAGGCGGCTCGGTGGTGCGCACAGAATTTCTCAAGCACATGGACATGGCGGACAAGGCGCGCCAATTCGTCTTGCTTGACGACAGCAAAGATCGCGTCTATCTGGCGCAGTCTGGCCTGATTGCGCTGGCCGGTGGTGCTGCCTTGCCGAACCACAAGTCGGTGATGACGCTGGTTCCCGGCGAGCGCGTGCTAAAGGATGGCAGCCAGAGTCTGGAGTTGCGTTTTGAGTCGCCAGAAGTCGGTGGTGTTAAGTTGGTGAAGACCTATACCCTGGCGCGCGGCAGTTACGCGGTAGCGGTTAAGCACGAGGTGGTCAATCTGGGTGCGGCGGCAGTGGCACCCCAGCTTTACCTGCAATTGGTGCGGGACGGCAACAAGCCGCCGGGCGAATCGTCTTTCTATTCCACCTTTACCGGCCCGGCCGTTTACACCGATGCCAAGAAGTACCAGAAAGTCGAGTTTGCCGATATTGAAAAGAACAAGATTGACATCGAAAAGACGGCTGACAACGGTTACGTGGCGATGGTGCAGCATTACTTTGCCAGCGCCTGGCTGCTCGGCGATGGCATCAAGCGTGATTTGTTCATGCGCCGGGTGGACAACAATTTGTATGCTGTCGGCATGATTGCTCCGCTGGAGGCGATTGCGCCGGGTGCGCGCAAGTCGGTAGAAGCTCGCTTCTTTGCTGGTCCGCAGGAAGAAAGCGTGCTGGAGTCAATGGCACCGGGTCTGGAACTGGTCAAGGACTACGGCTGGCTGACGATTCTGGCCAAGCCGCTTTACTGGCTGCTGGTCAAACTGCACGCGTTGATCGGCAACTGGGGCTGGTCCATCATGGCCCTGGTGCTGTTGCTCAAGGCAGCGTTTTACTGGCTCAACGCCAAGGCTTATGCCAGCATGGCCAAGATGAAGGCGGTCAACCCGAAGATCACCGAAATGCGTGATCGCCTGAAAGACAACCCGCAGCAGATGCAACAGGAGATGATGCGCATCTACCGCGAGGAAAAAGTCAACCCGATGGGCGGCTGTTTCCCGATCATGATCCAGATTCCGGTCTTCATTGCACTCTACTGGGTGCTGCTGTCAAGCGTCGAAATGCGCAACACGCCCTGGCTGGGCTGGATTCATGACCTGTCCTCGCCCGACCCGTATTACATTTTGCCGCTGGTGATGACCTTGACCACGGTGTTGCAAACCTCGCTGAACCCGGCCCCGCCCGACCCGATGCAGGCCAAGATGATGTGGTTCATGCCGCTGGCCTTCAGCGTGATGTTCTTCTTTTTCCCGTCCGGCCTGGTGCTTTACTGGATCACCAACAACGTGCTGTCGATTGCCCAGCAGTGGGTCATCAACACCCGAATGGGCGTGCCGCCAAAGTTTCATTTGCCGAAGTTCTGAGTTTTCGCGTCGCAGCGCAAACCGGTTTCGCCCCGGTTGCGGGTCGGAAAACCGGTGCAAAATGGGCCACTGCGTTCAATTAGCAGCCGATGCGCCACAAGCCCGACAAGCTCCCCGCGCGGTTTTGGGTTGCGGCCTTCGCTGGAATGATTGAGTTGCACGGCAACAAACTTTTCCTGGCGGGGCGCAACGTCACCTGCATTGCCCCGAACGGACTTTTTCGGCCAAACAACACCTGCCCAGCGCTGCTCGTCGGCGCACCGATCCTTTTTGGGATCGCTGGGGTTGCCGCAGGGCTGTATCAGTCAGCTTGAACGAGGGTGTCAGCAAGATGCCTTGCGCCAACGGCCAATCGCTACGGGCACGCAGCATTGCCGAACACAATTTGTTACTTATTCGTTCCCTTTGCAACAGAAAATGGCCGCGTTCTTGGTTAGAGTTGCAGCCCATGATGTGTCAAACTGGCCCCAATTGATCGATGAATATGAAATGCAAAATGTTGTCAAGGCAAAGCGCCGCAGGATTGTTCTGACATGAGCCTGGATTCCTCAGTTGACCGTTTGTTTTCCTCTGTAAGTTCTTATGAGCATTTACTTTTTGGCTTCGACTGGATTCACCCATTGGGTCATCTTGCGCACCCGATCAAAGCACTGGCAGCTCGCCTGGGGACTTCACCCCACCCACCTCCGTCGGCCCGACATGCTCTCAGTAGCTGAGCGTCGTCGTCGCCTTTCACCCTTTGCTGCGACGGCACGGCCATGCCACAAGGCTGGCCTGCTTCAGGCCGTCCAAACCTGCGCAGGCACGGGTGGAGCCGCAGCTTTCGCCCTAGCCAGCCGCGCCGCCAGCGGCCCACTCGGGCGCGTCCAACTGAGAAACTTGGGATGATTGAAATGCTAGGTGCCACTGATCAGTTTGTCATGGAGCTTCCGTGGCTGGCCGGGCTGATGCATCGTTTGTTCGGCACATCTGTAAAACCCTGCGCGGATCATCAGCTCAAGGCTCAATCGCCCGTGCGATTCAGTCACACCCCGTTTGGCACGCGTTCCTATTATTTGGCCGGATCAGGCTCGCCCACCGTCATATTCGAATCTGGCCTGGGTGATGGCAAAGAAGTGTGGGCACCGGTTTTCAACGCTTTGAGTCGCAAGACCCGCGTGCTGGCCTACGACCGGGCTGGGTATGGACAAAGCGACAAATCGTCCTGGACCCGCGACGGCTTTCAAATCGTTCACGAACTCAGGGCACTATTGCGAACCGAGAACATCGCCCCACCCTATGTCCTGGTAGGCCACTCTTTGGGCGGAACCCTCGTCAAGTTGTTTGCACGGACCTATCCCGATGAAGTGGCAGGCGTGGTTCTGGTGGATGCCCGACATGCCGACTTCGTTGGGCGCTGCCGAAAAATGGGCTTGCTGCGCCTGCTCTACGAACCTCCCCTTCCGCTGTTTCTGCTGGGTCGCTCGGCAATGCGTAGCGAGCTGCTGGCAGCGCCGGCCACCATGGAGCAGGCGCGATCAACCGGGACATTCCCGAACGTGCCACTGCGGGTGTTGACCCATCGGCGGCGTTTTTTGTACCAGACACGGGGGCTGGCACTGGCCTGGGCGGATTGTCAAAGCAGCCTTGCCGGCATGTCGGCCCAGGGGCTACTCAGAATTTGTGACCAAAGTGGTCACCACGTCCACCGTGACCGCCCGGATCTGGTGATCCGGGCGATCCTGAGCGTGATGGCATCGCTGCCCTTGCCCTTTGAACTTGCTGATCCTCATCGGCTCATGCCAAGCTGACCTCGCGCCAACGCAAGTGCCGGTGATTGAGCAAAATTTTGGGACAGGGCAAATCAACAGCTTGAGCGCGTCTTGTCATGGCATTACTGAATCATTTGCGCTCTGGATCGTTGCCGCTGACCTTGCAAGCGCAAGGCAAGGCGGGACAACAACGATTTGGATGATCTAGAAATGGAATCAGACCCCGATTTCACCGGCCCAGGAAAGCCCTGTCGTCTCGCATAGGCCGCAGCGATGCCGCTGTGCCGGTTCGTTTCATTTTTTGGAATTTCAAGAGAAATTGGCCTCCAGACCTCATGGAATAAGCGCTGGAAGCTACTGTTTTGGTAGCTATTTGGGCGATTGCCCGTGATATTGCGGCCTGAGCCCAATTGCTTTTTGGCACTGTTTATTCATTGAGCGTGTGCCGACGCAATTGGGATCCGACCCCAAAATCAGTACCATGTATCCCCTTGTTTAACTGGTGGCGATGGTTCAGTCGTCGCGCAACACGGCCGCGCTGGAAATTGGGCTCAGCCCCCATGGAATAAGCGCTGGCAGCTATTGCTTTTGTTAGCGCTCAGGGTAATGGCCCGTGATATTGGGGTCTGAGCCCAATTGCTTATTGGCACTGTTTTTTGCATTGGGCGTGTGCCGACGCAATTGGGATCCGACCCCAAAATCACTACACCGGGCAACTCACGGTGCAGCCACGGTTCAGGCCTTTTCGCAGCGATCACAGCAGCGGCCGCGCTCACTTCGTGTCAGCGCTCGTCATAACTCACAGTGACGGCCTGGCTGGTCGGGCGCGACTGGCAGCTCAGGACAAAACCCTGGTCGGTTTCCCAGGCTTCAAGGCCAAAGTTCTTGTCCATCGCAACGCTGCCTTGCAACACTTTCACGCGGCAGGTGCAGCAGACACCGCCCTTGCACGAAAACGGCAGGTCCAGACCGGCTGCCAGCGCTGCGTCGAGTACATGTTCATCAGGGTTCATTTTTAGCGCGTGGGCCTTGCCATCCAGCACCACGGTCAAGGCCACTTGTCCGCCAGCGGGCAGGTTAAGCTGCCCGCTGGCAGCCTGGCGCTCGGCGGGGCTCAGGGATTCCAGCGTGGGTGAGGTAAAGCGCTCGGTGTGCACCTGTCTTGACGGCACACCGGCCTCCAGCAGGGCTTTTTCGGTGGCTTCTATCATGGCGTGCGGGCCGCAGACAAACACCTCGTCCATGCTGGCCACCGGCAACAGCGTGCTGATTAGGGCGCGCACCTTGTCGCCATCGATGCGCCCTTGCAGCAAGTCCACCTCTTGCGCCTGGCGCGACAGGATGTGGATCAGCGTCAGGCGGCTGGCAAAGCGGTCTTTCAGGTCTTGCAAGGCCTCGTTGAACATCACCGTGGCCATGCTGCGGTTGCCATAGACCAGGGTGAATCTGGAGTTTGGCTGGTCTTCCAGGCTGCTGGCCATGATCGACAAAATCGGCGTGATGCCCGAGCCCGCGGCAAAACCCACGCGGTGCAAGGCGCGTGGTCGCCGCGAGGTGAAGCGGCCTTCGGGCGGCAGCACCGACAGCGTGTCGCCGACCTTGAGCTGGCTGGCGGCCCAGTTCGAAAACACGCCGCCCGCCATCGGCCGGATACCGACCACCAGTTCATGCCTGGCTTGAAGGTGGCTGTGGGTGCAGCAAATCGAATAACTGCGCCGCACATCGGCACCGTCAATCTTGCTGCGTAGCGTCAGATACTGGCCAGGCTTGAAGTCAAAGCACTCCAGCAGCGACTCTGGAATGGCAAAGGTGACGGCCACCGACCCGGCCGCCTCTGGGCTGATGCCAGACACGCGCAGGTCGTGAAAACGGGGGGCTTGGGACATGTTGGGGCAGCGCGGTCGCCGTCTTAATAGGGTTTGAAGTAATCAAAGGGTTCGAGGCAATTCAGGCAACGGTACAGCGCCTTGCAAGCGGTCGAGCCAAAGTGTGAGGTCTCGGTCGTGTTGTGTGAGCCACATTGGGGGCAAGCCACCGTCAGCATTGCGCTGCCAGCTATAGATTTTGCAGCAAACTGGATGGCCTTCAACGCCCCCGACGCACCAGCACCGGGCAGCGGCGGGGCAATGCCGTAGCGGCGCAGCTTTTCGCAGCCTTCAGCGCTGATCCAGTCGGTGGACCAGGCCGGGGCGATTTGCGTCAGCACCCGGGCCGCCACGCCGGCCTGCGCCAGGGCCTGCACCACGTCGTCGGTCATCTGGCCCAGGGCCGGGCAGCCGCTGTAAGTCGGGGTGATGACCACCTCAAGCGCGCCAGAGGATTGGCGCACGGCCCGCAAAATGCCCATCTCGCGCAGGTTGACCACCGGAATCTCGGGGTCGGTCACCGACTCCAGCCTATTCCAGATGGCAAAGTGCCGGTCAGACGGCAGCTTGCGCGCTATCGGCCCAATCGGCAGGTCCGCTGTCATGTTGCTTACCAGACCGCCTCGGGGTGGGCGCGCGCCAGGCTTTGCATCTCGGCCAGCACAAAACCCAGGTGCTCGGAATGCACGCCAATTTTGCCGGTGGACACATGCCCGGCAACTGCCGGGCGCGTCAAGGTCGCTTGCGCCAGTGCCTCGTCCACCATCGCCTGCCAGGCGGCTTGCAGTGGCTGAGTGGCAACCCCCAGGCCAGCCTTGATGACGGCGGTTTCCATGGCGCTCGGGGCAAAGAACTCCTGCGTGTAGGGCAGTAAATGATCGACCGCCGCCTGCATCCTGGCATGCGACTCTGCGGTGCCATCGCCCAGGCGCAGCAGCCAGTCGTGTGCGTGGCGCAGGTGGTAGCTGGTTTCTTTCAGCGATTTGGCCGCGATGGCGGCCAGTTGCGCATCGCCTGAACTTTTCAGACCGTCCCACACCAGCACCATCAGCGCGCTGTAGAGAAAGTTGCGGGCGATGGTTACCGCGTAGTCGCGCTCGGCCGCAGCCGTGGGTGCCAGCGCGGTGCTGTGCGGCAGTTCCAGCAAGGTGTAGTTTTTGAAGTCCGGCACATCGCGAAAGTAGGCCAGCAGGTCTTCGCTGCTTTTGCCGTCGCGGCGCACCGTCACAACATGCTGGTACAGCAGCCGGGCTTGCCCGATCAGGTCCAGGCTGTTGTTGGCCAGCGCCAGATCTTCTTCCAGCACCGGGCCATGGCCGCACCACTGGGCATTGCGCTGGCCCAGAATCAGCGCGTTGTCGGCCAGGTGCAGCAGGTAGTCCTGGTAGTGGCTTGCCATTACATGTGCCCCACTTCATCCGGAATGTCATAGAAGGTGGGGTGGCGGTAGATTTTGTCGGCGGCGGGCTCAAACAGCGCGTCCTTGTCGTCCGGGTTGCTGGCGGTGATGCTGTTGGACGGCACCACCCAGATGCTGACACCTTCCTGGCGGCGGGTATAGACATCGCGCGCCATTTGCAGCGCGTGCCGGGCATCGGACGCATGCAGGCTGCCGCAGTGCTTGTGCTCCAGGCCTTGTTTGCTGCGCACAAAAACCTCCCAAAGTGGCCAGTCTTTTAACGGTGGGGGCTGAGTTGCCTTCGGGCTTGGGTCGGGTTGCGGGTTTGGCGTGCTCATGCGGCTTCCTTTTGTTGCTTTGCCTGTTGCTTCTGGGCATAGGCCAGCGCGGCATCGCGCACCCACTGGCCGTCGTTGTGGGCTTTGACGCGGGTTGCCAGGCGCTCCTTGTTGCACGGGCCGTTGCCGTTGATGGTGGCCCAGAACTCGTCCCAGTCGATTTCGCCATGGTCGTAATGCTGGCGCTGCTCGTTCCATTTCAGTTTCGGGTCAGGCAGCGTGATGCCCAGAACCTGAGCCTGTGGCACGGTGGCATCGATGAACTTCTGGCGCAGCTCGTCATTGCTGATGCGCTTGATGCCCCAGGCAAAAGCCTGTTCGCTATGCGGGCTGTTGGCATCGGGCGGGCCAAACATGGCCAGGCATTTCCACCAGAAGCGGTTGACCGCGTCCTGCACCATGGCCTTTTGCGCGGCGGTGCCCTGCATCATGACCAGCAGCGCCTCATAACCCTGGCGCTGATGGAAAGACTCTTCCTTGCAGACGCGGATCATGGCGCGCGCGTAAGGGCCATAACTGCAGCGGCACAGTGGAATCTGGTTGCTGATGGCGGCACCATCCACCAGCCAGCCAATCACGCCAACATCAGCCCAGTTGAGCGTCGGGTAGTTGAAGATCGAGCTGTATTTGGCGCGACCGCTGTGCAGGTCGGCCAGCATCTGGTCGCGGCCAACCCCCAGGGTTTCAGCCGCGCTGTAGAGGTACAAGCCGTGACCACCTTCGTCCTGCACCTTGGCGATCAGAATCGCCTTGCGTTTCAGGCTGGGAGCGCGGCTGATCCAGTTGCCCTCGGGCAGCATGCCGACAATTTCGCTGTGCGCGTGCTGGCTGATCTGGCGGATCAGGGTCTTGCGATAGCCTGCCGGCATCCAGTCCTGCGGCTCGATCTTGCCATCGGCCTTCAGCTTGCGGTCAAAGCGGGCCTGCAGCTCGGGGCTTTCCAGCGAAACTACCGGTGCGGCCCTGTTCTGGCCGGGTAGCTCTTGCACGTTGAGCGACTGGGTGTACATCAGCATTGACTCCTGTGGGTTAAGTGCCGGGCTGGTCCACCAGCCAGGCCGGTGGCCGCTTGTCCAGAAACGCGGCCACACCGTCGCGGCCTTCGGCGGTGGCGCGCTGGCGGGCGATGCGCCGGGCGGTTTCTTCCATGATGGCATCGTCGATCAAGCGGCCCTTGATGGGCTCGATCAGTTCCTTGCTGGCCGCTTGTGCCGATGGCGCACCAGCCAGCAAGGGTTCGATCAAGGCGGCCACACCGGCATCGAGCGCGTCCACCGGCGTGACGTCGCTGACCAGACCGATCATCAAGGCCCGCTCGGCGCTGATTTTTTCGCCAGTCTGAAAGTAGCGCAGCGCATGACGCGGCCCAATCGCCCGCAGCACATAGGGGCTGATGACCGCCGGGATGATGCCAAACCTGACTTCGGAGGTGGAAAACACCGCGTCACTGCTGGCCACCGCCATGTCGCAGGCCGCCGCCAGCCCGGTTCCGCCCCCCAGCGCGGCACCCTGGACGCGGGCAATGGTGGGTTTGGACAGGCCGGACAAGGACCGCAGCATGCGCGCAAAGCGCCGTGCATCAGACAGGTTGTCGGCTTCGCTGGCGGCGCCGGCACGGCGCATCCAGTTCAGGTCAGCCCCGGCAGAAAAATGCCGGCCGCGCCCGGCCAGCACCAGCACCCGCACAGCAGGGTCGGCATCCATCATCAGGCAGGCTTGGCTC
>DAOSLL010000061.1:0-11867 GCA_035368905.1 Rhodoferax sp. | reverse complement strand
CACCGAGTTCCAGCGCGCGGCTGAAGCTGTTCACCAGTGTTTCGTCGTCACACATGATGGCGTTCTTGTAGGCCATGAAATGCTTGAAGCTGTTGATGCCCTCCTGCTGCACCAGCGTGCCCATGTCACGCTTGACCGACTCGTCCCACCAGGTGATGGCCATGTGAAAGCCATAGTCGCCCGCTGCCTTTTCGGCCCAGCCGCGCCAGGTCTGGTAGGCCTCCATCAGGCTTTGCTGCGGGTTCGGGATGACAAAATCGATGATGCTGGTGGTGCCGCCCGCCAGGCCTGCTGCAGTGCCGGTAAAAAAGTCGTCCATGGTGGTGGTGCCCATGAACGGCAACTGCATGTGGGTGTGCGGGTCAATGCCGCCTGGCATCACATATTGGCCCCCCGCATCGACCCGTATGGCATCGGCCGGGGCTTGCAAGTCAGGGCCAACTGCCACAATTTTGCCGTCCTGCGTCAGCACATCGGCCCTGAAGGCCTGGTCGGCGTTGATGACTGTGCCGCCTCGAATCAACATACTGCTCATGATTTACTCCATAATAAATAGCTTGCATCGCTTGCCAGATAAGGGCTGCAAGCTGATTTGTCATACAAATGGGAATCGTTTGGCGTGTTGCCAGCCGGGTGCTGGCGACCGCTGAAACACGGGATGCATTGACATTATGACGATGCCACCATGTTGCCACGAGGTGGAAAATAAAGTCCAGCGCAATCGTGATCGCTCCAATCTGCACGCGCGGTTGATCAGTGGCTGATGCAACCCTGGCATCCGCGCCGCTCGCACCGGCCAATGACCGCCGCAACCGGTTCAATGTCGTAGCCAAAGTGACACCTGCGCATTGCTCACGGATGATCAAATGATTCAAACGCAGCCACTGTCCGCGCGCGCCGTGCAGGGCCTTTGGATATGCTAGAGTGATTTTGCGAATTCATGATTTTGTATCGAGGAGATTGATGTGCTCAACACTGCTTCACACCTTTGCCAGACGCGCTTTGCAACCATCATTGCCGCACTCATCCTTTCCATGACATTGCACGGTGGTGCAGCGGCGGCAGATGCGGTGCAGGCGCGCAAGGACATCACGGCGATGGGGCTGGAATATAACGGGCAGAACTTTGCCAAGGCTGCTGGCAATGGCGATCTGGTGGCGGTGCAGCTTTTCCTGGATGCGGGTATGGATGTCAATGAGGGCGGGGGTGCTGCCATTGGCCTGGCTGCTGGCAGGGGCAAGACTGCGATGGTGAAGTTTCTGCTGACCAAAGGCGCCAAGCCAACTTCTAGCGCGTTGCAATATGCCAGGACGCGAGGCTATAAAGACATCGAAAAGATACTCGCGGATGCAGGCGCCAAGGAATAGGCAACACAGGTGCAGGCCGCCGTGGCTAGCCCGCTCACCGTTGCCGCGTCGCCGTCATTTGGGTAGCGCGGCAGCCGGATTGGCTTTTGCCCAGGCCGCGTAATCTTTTGGGAAGGCGGCGCGCATGCGTTCTGCAAAAAACGCCACTTCGTCGGCGTGGCCCAACAACAAAGCGCTGTCGAGCACCCATTCGACGACCCGTGCTTCTGGCGAAAAATGCAGCATTTCCAGCGCCAGCGCGTGAAGCGCCGTGGCGTTGCTGGCAGTTAACTCGGACGTGGTCAGGTCAGCAAAGCGCACCTGGTCCTGAAACAGCCAGATATGGCGAATTTTTGCCAGCGTGTCGCTCTGGTACGCGCTGTCACGCGCCTCGGGTGCCAGGTAAATCTGGCTGGCCAGGTGATAGTTCCAGGTGGCGAAACCAACAAACGCTGTAATAATGATAGCTGCTAGCGCTTTGCTGTACTGGGCTGGAGGCCTAAAAGACTTATGAATTTGGATGGGTGCGCCAGACTTTGGCAGCCACCACAGTAGCCAGATGCACAGCAGCGCCGCTATTTGAAACGGGCCGTACCACAACGGGTATTCGAGCAGGCTGTGCAGCCCGATGACTGCCAGAATGCCCCAGGCCATTTGACGGCTGGGCTCTGCTTCGCGCCAGGGCCGACCAAGCCAGACCAGCAGCAAAGCCAGCCCGCAAGCCAGCACTGCGAAAGGGATGCCAAGCTCAATGGCCAGATGCAGCGGCAGGTTGTGGGCGTTGTCCAGGATGTCGCAAAAGCGCTCGCCCGGATACAGGGTAATGAAGTGCGCGTAGTCCAGTTCGCCCCAACCCCAGCCCAGCCAGGGCTTGAGTTCAATCAGGTGCAGCACATTGCGCCACAGCGTCAGGCGACTGGTGCAGGCTGCGTCACCGGCACGCAGGCGCGCCCAGGCACCGCTGTTCAGGGGATCAAGCCCGGCCAGCAGTGGCAATGCAAGGCTGGCTGCCGCGTAGGCCAGCAGCATCGCCAGCATGACCAACTGGGCCCGCGTCGACGCGCGTACAGCGCCGCGCTGCCACCACAGCACCAGAGCCGCCAGCAGCAGCAGTTGCAGCAGGCCGGTGCGCGACGATGATGCGGCATTGCCGATGCCCAACAGGGTAGCCAGGGTCAGTCCAAGGGCGAACTTCCAGTGCTGGCCAGGGCGGGTGCGCCAGTCTGCCGGACTGCGTCCGGCGTTTGCGACAAGCCCCAGCAAAGCCATCTGTCCAATGTTGAGCAGGGTGGCAAACTGGTTTCGCTGGCGCAGATTGCCATAGGCTTCACCGATGCCGGTGTGGTTCAGCCAGACGCCAAAACTGGCTGTTGCGCCAAAGTACTGCAGCAGTCCAATCAGCGCGCTGAGGGCTGCGGCGCTCAGCCAGGCCATTGCAATGGCACGCACCATGCATTCATGCTGCCCCTGCTGCCGGTCAAAAGCCAGGGCCAGCAGGACCCCGGCGGCACACAGCCAGGCAAACATGAAGGGTCCGGCTGCGCTGGTTGGGCCGGGCGAGAACGGGTTCAGCCACGGAAGGGTGACACCAATGAAAACGGCAAGGATGGGCATGTGTGCTTGAGTCAGATCCGGTGGGGCAGGTCGCAAAAAAACCCGCCATTGGCCAGCGCCAGTGGCGGGTTGCGGTGCCGGGGTTAGGCGTTACTGAACGACTTGCGCCAGTTCGCCACGGGCGTAACGGGCAGCCACCGTGCTCAGGCTGTCACCCTTGATTTTGCTGCCCTGGCCTTCGCAGCCGAATTCAAGGTAGCGCTGCTTGCACAGGGCTTTGGCGGCTTCCCGGGCCGGCTTGAGCCAGTCGCGCGCGTCAAACTTGTCAGGGTTTTCAAACATGTACTTGCGCACCGCAGCGGTCATGGCCAAGCGAATGTCGGTGTCGATGTTGATCTTGCGCACGCCGTACTTGATGGCTTTCTGGATCTCTTCGACCGGCACACCGTAGGTCTCTTTCATCTTGCCGCCGTACTGGTTGATCAACGCCAGCGACTCTTGCGGCACACTGCTTGAGCCATGCATCACCAGATGGGTGTTGGGCAGGCGAGCGTGGATTTCCATCACGCGGTCAATTGCCAGGATGTCGCCGGTGGGCTTGCGGGTGAACTTGTAGGCACCGTGGCTGGTGCCAATGGCAATCGCCAATGCGTCGAGCTGGGTGCGCTTGACAAAGTCGGCAGCCTGTTCGGGGTTGGTCAGCATCTGTTCACGCGTCATGGTGGCATCTGTGCCATGACCGTCTTCCTTGTCGCCTTTCATGGTTTCCAGACTGCCCAGGCAGCCGAGTTCACCTTCCACCGTGACACCGGTGGCGTGCGCCATATCGACCACTTTGCGGGTCACTTCCACGTTGTATTCGTAGCTGGCAATGGTTTTACCGTCGGCTTCCAGACTGCCGTCCATCATCACCGAGCTAAAGCCCAGGTTGATGGCACCCTGGCACACCGGCACGCTTTGACCATGATCCTGGTGCATCACCAGCGGAATGTGCGGATAGGATTCAATGGCGGCCTGGATCAGGTGCTTGATGAAGGCTTCGCCAGCGTATTTGCGAGCCCCGGCACTGGCTTGCAGGATGACAGGGGAGCCGACTTCATCGGCGGCTGCCATGACAGCCTGAACTTGCTCAAGGTTGTTAACGTTGTAGGCCGGTATGCCGTAGCCGTTGGCGGCAGCGTGGTCAAGCAATTCGCGCATGGAAACAAGAGCCATGATGGTGTCCTTTCTGGTTGGTAATAGTTGCGAAATTCAGATTATTTTAGCGATTGAAGTAGCACGAAATTCAAGCCAGCACCAGCCCTGGCACCGAAAACCGCCTTCAGTCTGTCAACAATTTATCAAATCAAATTGATTTATTTAATGTCCATCACAAGGTTAAATCCACCGGCTTCCAGCCGGTTGGCGTGAAACAACGCGCAATCGATTGATTTATGTTCAGTAATTTTGAATGAAAAGTTTTCATGTTTCGGGGCGACCGTCCTGGCGATGGAAGTTAGGATGTGGTTAGAAATAACTTCCCCTATTTGCACCGGCGGATTTGGGCGCACAGCGTCGTTGCGAGACGCTTGTTTAGCCAGTTGCACGGCGCGTCTCGCGCCTAGCCGTGCATCCCAACTCCTTGGTGCAAAACGGGGTGTTATTCCCGACCACATCCTTAGCTTCCGCTATGAAAATGTCTGCGTGTCGCGATGAACGCGGGTCTGTCATGCCCGGCGCGACCCGGCAACCAGGAAGTCCGGAGGTGGTGAATTGCAGTTCGTGCCCGCAATGACAACCCGATGGGGCGCTCAAGGACATGACCTGCCGGGTAGCGCTGGTGCCTGGATGCAAGTGATGGCTTGATTGTGCTGCCGCCTGCACGCCTTCTTGCCGGGCGCTGGGGCGACCTCACTTCCCAACCACCGGCGCAAGCGACACCGAAACTGCGATTGGGTAATCGGTCCATGAGCCTGGCCACTTGTCGCTGAGTATGGTTCAGGGTACGGCCCAACCGTGCCAGTGGAGCGAATATGTCACGCGGCAGCTCTATTTGGGCTACACACCGATGTTGGGTGCTCAGCTTCCGTCCATCGGTTTTGGCGGAGGTGCTTGGAGACGCAAGCGTGAGCGCTTTGTAGGCTGGAGCGAAACGCACAGGGCGCGCAATTTGCAATTGGTGGTCAACAATGCACGCTTGTCTGTTCTCCCTTGGACGCAGCTCAAAGGCCTGGCCTCGAAAGTCCTCCCTCGCGTGGTACGTCAATTGCCGCAGGATTGGTTGCAGCGTTACGGCAACTCGCCAATGCTGCTGGCGACCTTTATCGAATCTGAGCGCCACAAAGGCATTTGGCACAAGGCCACCAAATGGATCAATGTCGGTGGTACCAGTGGGCGCGGCAAGAAGTCACTGGCAGCAAGGCGCTTGACCCCATCAAGGACATCGCGACCTTTGCGCTACGCAAGACCTGCGCTGCCTTCTTGCTTGAGTGGACGGGATGGATTGACCGGGTGGTTACGCGCGATGTTCAGTGCGAAGGACGACATCTTTGATTTCAAACAACATTTGTCAGTGAAGGAAACGGAACTGCCGTCAGTGGGCAACCTGTTGGCAGCGAAGTTCAGGCAAAAAAGCCAGCCAAATCACCACATCACGGTGAATCTCGGCCCGAGTCAGCAAGCGTGAGTTCAGCGGAAAAACGTTCAGGCTAAAATAAGAAGCTTTGGCCGCGGTGTCCAAAGTCCAATTTTGTCTAAGGAAAAAACATGACTATCGAAAGAACACTCTCCATCATCAAGCCAGACGCTGTTGCGAAAAACGTGATCGGGCAAATCTATGCACGCTTCGAAGGCGCTGGCTTGAAGGTGGTCGCTGCCAAAATGGCACATTTGTCACGCGGCGAGGCCGAGGCTTTTTACGCAGTGCACAAGGCGCGGCCTTTTTTCAAGGACTTGGTAGATTTCATGATCTCCGGCCCCGTCATGATTCAGGCCCTCGAAGGGGAGAGCGCGATTTTGAAAAATCGCGAATTGAT
Organism: Rhodoferax sp.; assembly: GCA_035368905.1. Classification (GTDB taxonomy): domain Bacteria; phylum Pseudomonadota; class Gammaproteobacteria; order Burkholderiales; family Burkholderiaceae_C; genus Rhodoferax. The sequence goes on along the minus strand of DAOSLL010000061.1, from coordinate 5,953 downwards.
GGGTGCAACTGATCCAAAGAAGGCAGATCCCGGCACCATTCGTGCTGATTTTGCCGACAGTATTGATGCCAATGCTGTTCATGGCTCTGATGCTGCCGAAACAGCCGCAGTAGAGATTGCCTTCTTTTTCCCTGGCATGAACGTTTACTCTCGTTAAGCATTTGTATGACGGTCAACCTGCTCGACTATGACCTCGAGGGCTTGGCCGTCCAATGCGAGCGGCTGGGTGAAAAGCGTTTCCGTGCGATTCAGTTGTTTCGTTGGATTCATCAGAAGGGGGTTCGTCAATTTGATGATATGACGGACATTGCCAATTCTCTGCGTGAAAAACTCAAAGTTGTAGCCTGTATAAGACCACTGGATGTCTTGTCGCAACACGTTTCGACTGACGGCACAATCAAATGGTTGTTTGATGTTGGCGGCGGCAACGCGGTTGAGACTGTGTACATTCCAGAGGCGGGGCGCGGTACCTTATGTATATCTTCTCAGGCTGGGTGTGCCGTCGGGTGTCGGTTTTGTTCGACTGGTCATCAAGGCTTCAGCCGAAACCTGCGGACCGGAGAAATCATTGCGCAGCTTTGGTTCGCCGAACATTTTTTGCGCCAGCGTTCGGGGGGGGATGATCGGGTTATCTCCAATGTGGTCATGATGGGCATGGGAGAACCGTTGCATAACTATGATGAGCTCATTCCGGCATTGAGAACGATGCTCGACGATCATGGCTATGGGCTGTCGAGGCGGCGTGTGACCGTGTCCACTTCAGGCGTTGTTCCGATGATGGAACGTCTGGCGGTCGATTGTCCAGTTGCATTGGCTGTGTCATTGCACGCATCTAACGATGGTCTGCGTGACCAGTTGGTTCCCCTGAACGTCAAGTATCCACTTGATGAGTTGCTTTCAGCCTGTGTCCGTTACCTTGATCATGCACCGCGTGATTTCATTACCTTTGAATACTGCATGCTTGAGGGTGTGAATGACCAGCCTGAGCATGCTCGCGAAGTGGTTCGCTTGGTTCAAAAACACGCAGTTGACAGAATCTGGTGCAAATTCAATTTGATACCCTTCAATCCTTTTCCTAAATCTGGCTTGCGATGCTCCCATAATGGACAGATTGCTGATTTTGCGAGAGTTCTCAGTGCTGCTGGCATCACCACCACACTGCGAAAGACACGTGGCGGTGACATTGATGCCGCTTGCGGTCAATTGGCTGGCGATGTCCGGGATCGAACCAAGGTGGTCGAGCGAATGGCTCGGCAACGAGCGGTGATGTTTGGGCAAGTGGGTCAGTTCGACCACAGGACAGAAAAGGTCTGAGTGATGAACGTGACCGCGAATGGAACTTGGGGTAAGCATCTTTTCTTTTGGCTTGCCGCGTCAATTTTTGGACAACTGGTGCTGCCGGGTTGTGCAAGCCTGTCAGATCTGTCTGGTGCAAGCGCAGGGCGCAGCGAATTGGTTACAGAATCCGATGAGTCAAGCGAGCGCAAGCGGGCACGTATTCGGATTGAGCTCGCGCTTGGTTATTTTGAACAAGGAAAGACGACTATCGCGCTGGACGAAATCAAGCAGGCCATTGTTGCCGACCCGGCTTTTTCGGATGCCTACAGTCTGCGTGGCCTTATCTACATGCGCTTGAATGACTATGCTACTGCGGAGGAGAGCTTTGGCAAGGCCTTGTCGATCAATCCCAAGAATGCCAATGTACTGCACAATCTGGCTTGGCTTAAATGCCAGCAAGCCGAGTATGTGCCGTCGTTTGCCCTTTTTCGTCGGGCACTGTCTGAGCCGCTGTATGGCGAAAGAGCCAAGACTTACAGAGCCATGGGCCTGTGCCAGGAGCGTGCCGGCATGATTGACGAAGCCGAAGCAAGCTTGCTCAGATCCTATGAATACGACGCTGCTAACCCAGTAACTGGATACAACCTCGCCAACGTGCTTTACAAGAAGAAGGACTTTGTGCGAGCTCAGTTTTATATCCGTCGGTTAAACAATAGCGAACTTGCGAATGCCGAGTCACTTTGGTTGGGAATCAAGGTTGAAAGAAGCCTGTCCAGTCTGGCTGCGGTAGCACAACTTGCCACCCAGTTAGAAAAGCGCTTTCCTCGGGCTCCCGAAACATCCTTGTATCGTAGTGGAGCTTTTGATGATTGATGCTGACACAGCCGACAGCCATGCGACCGTGGAAGCGCTTGCTGCAGTTCCTGCAAGCGCCGGGCCTGGTGCCATGTTGCGCGCCGCACGGGAATCGCAGGGCCTGCACATTGCTGCCCTGGCGGTGACCCTAAAGGTTCCAGTCAATAAACTGGAAGCGTTGGAGTCTGACAGATTTGATCTTCTTCCCGGTACGGTTTTTACCAGAGCGCTTGCGATGAGCGTTTGTCGTACTTTGAAAATGGACGCGACACCGGTCATGGCTGTGTTGCCACAGTTCCAAATCCGGCAGATCAAGACAGCTGAGTTGGGTCTGAATGCGTCCTTCAAATCGACGGATGGCGGCGCGAAAGGTGGCTGGATCAAGCAGTTTTTGAATCCGGCGCGCCTGGTGATGGTGTTGTTGTTGGTGGCAATAGCCATTATTTTTTTCTGGCCCGGCAAGCTTACGGCCGTTGATGCGGGTCTTGTCAAGCTCAATCCCGATTCAGGGCGAGATCAATTGGGCACTGGATCACAGATTTTGTCACCTGCGATGAGTTCGACATCCGTTGTGCATGAGCCAACGCTTCTTTCTGGACCAACGGTTCGGGAACCAGTCCGGCAATCGGCAAGCTCACCGGCGTTGACTGGAAGCGGTGTGATTTCTTCTAGCGCGGTGGTCAGTTCGCCAAGCGCAACAGAGACACAGCAATCACCTTCGGTACTGGCGCTGGACGTTCGCGGGGAATCCTGGGTAGAGGTGACCGATGCGCAAGGCGCGGCACAACTGCGCAGACTCGCATTGGAGGGTGAAACCTTGCGCGTGTCTGGTGCGCTGCCACTGTCTATTGTTCTGGGCCGTGCCGATGCAGTATCAGTATCGGTTCGCGGAAAGCCGTTTGACCTGTCAGCGATTTCCAAAGACAACGTTGCGCGATTTGAGGTGCGGTAATGGAGACATCACAGGCAGTGGCCCCGGCTTGTGCGTCGGCAAGAAATTCGCGACAGGCGAAGGTGGTTTGGGGGACGCGAATCGTCTCTGTGGGAGGCAGTGCGCCGGTGCGTGTTCAGTCGATGACCAACTCTGACACGGTTGACGTGATTGGTACCGCCATTCAGATCAAAGAGCTCGCTCTGGCCGGCTCCGAGATGGTTCGGGTGACTGTCAACACACCCGAGGCGGCCGAGGCTGTGGCGCACATTCGCGAACAGCTTGACCGCATGGGAGTGGATGTGCCCCTGATCGGCGATTTCCACTACAACGGTCACCGGTTGTTGACCGATTTTCCCCACTGCGCACAAGCACTGTCCAAGTACCGGATCAACCCGGGGAATGTTGGCAAAGGTGACAAGCACGACTTGCAGTTCGGTTTGATGATTGAAGCTGCGATGAGCTGGAACAAGCCGATTCGCATTGGTGTCAACTGGGGTAGCCTGGATCAGGAATTACTGGCTTCACTCATGGATCAAAACAGCCACCGCGCCAAACCCTGGAACGCCAAGTCGGTTATGTATGAAGCGTTGATATCTTCTGCGATCGGATCTGCCCGGCGGGCAGTGGAGATGGGCATGAATCCAGACCAGATCATTTTGTCGTGCAAGGTCAGTGGTGTCCAGGATCTCATCTCTGTTTATCGCGAGTTGGCAAAACGCTGCGACTACGCCTTGCACCTGGGCCTGACAGAGGCTGGCATGGGAGTCAAGGGGGCGGTTGCCTCGGCCGCAGCCATGTCGATTCTGTTGCAGGAAGGCATTGGCGACACGATTCGTGTCTCACTGACACCTCAGCCGGGGGAGTCCCGCACACAGGAAGTACTGATTGCGACCGAGGTACTGCAGGCGCTTGAAATGCGGGCCTTTGTCCCAAGTGTGACTGCTTGTCCGGGTTGCGGCAGGACGACCAGTACCACCTTTCAGGAATTGACAAAGCAAATTGACACCTATTTGCGCCTGCAAATGCCATTGTGGCGGGACAAGTATCCAGGAGTTGAAAAAATGAAGGTGGCGGTGATGGGTTGTATTGTGAATGGCCCGGGTGAAAGCAAGCAGGCAGACATTGGCATCAGTCTGCCGGGCACAGGTGAGACGCCGGCCGCCCCTGTCTTCATTGACGGCGAAAAACGTATGACCTTGCGTGGCGACTCAATTGCCTGGGAGTTTCAGGCGATTGTCGAAAACTATGTGAAGCAGCGCTACGGCGCAGCGACAGCGTCAAATGTTTGAAGAGTGAAACCATGACCGACAAAGTAGTTGCCTCCAAAATCGACAAGTTGACGGCTGTCAAAGGCATGAACGACCTTTTGCCACCTGCTTCGGGTGCCGTGGAGTTGCTTGAGCTCAAAGTGCGGCGATTGATGGCGCGCTACGCTTACCGCAACATCCGCACTCCCATTGTTGAGCGTACACCCTTGTTCGTCAGAGGCATCGGCGAGGCCACTGACATTGTCGAAAAGGAGATGTATTGCTTTGAAGATCGGCTAAACGGCGATTCCTTGACCTTGCGTCCTGAGGCGACTGCTGGCGTTGTTCGGGCCGCGCTCGAGCATTCTCTGCTTTACGACGGCCCAAAGCGCTTGTACTACATGGGTCCCATGTTTCGGCACGAGCGTCCGCAAAAAGGGCGTTACCGCCAATTTGACCAAATCGGTGCGGAGGCGTTGGGGTTTTCTGGCCCCGAAGTAGATGCTGAATTGATTTTGATGGCAACTGCGTTATGGCAAGAGATTGGCCTAGTTGATGTTCAGCTTGAATTGAACAGTCTTGGTCAACCCAACGAGCGGCTAGCACATCGCCAAGCTTTGATTGCTTATTTTGAGCAACATTTGTCAGTTCTTGACGAAGACGCGCGTCGGCGTCTCTACAGCAACCCCTTGCGTATTCTGGATACCAAAAACCCATACATGCAGCCCTTGGTCGAAGCTGCACCGAAGCTGCTCGATTTTCTCGGGAAGAACTCCCAGGCCCACTTTGATGCTCTGCGATTGATGCTGGATGCCAGTGGGGTGACTTACCGAATTAACCCTAGGTTGGTGCGTGGCATGGACTACTACAACCTGACTGTGTTTGAGTTTGTCACTGATCGTCTCGGTTCGCAGGGGACGGTCTGTGCCGGTGGTCGCTATGACTATTTGTTTGAGCAGTTGGGCGGCAAATCCACGCCCGCGGTCGGATGGGCTTTGGGGGTTGACCGGGTGCTCGAGTTGGCCAAGCTATCAGGATTCGGACAGGCAAACCTGGTGCCAGATGCTTACGCGGTTGTGGCCGAAGCATCCGCCATGCCGTGGGTCTTGTCAACTTTGCAGGTTATGCGAACAGCCGGGTTGAGCGTGCAGATGCACCCCAGCGCGCCAGATGGAATGGGCACCATGAAGAGTCAGTTCAAGCGGGCCGATAGCAGCGGGGCGCGTTTTGCACTTGTTTTTGGTTCAGATGAAGTCAGCGCGAAACAGGTCACGATCAAGCCTTTGCGCGATGCTGGCGCGGTTCAGGTTACGCGGTCGCTGTCCGACCTTGCGTCCTGGGCACCAACCCTACAATCGGCGATTTAGCAAAGCGAACTTATGGCGAATCAACTCGATCTTGAAGAGCAAGAGCAGCTTGATCAAATCAAGCATTTCTGGAAGCAATACGGCAATGCCATTACTTGGGCATTGATTGTGGTGCTGGCAGGCTTTGCCAGTTGGAATTTCTACCAGTATTGGCACCGCAACCAGGCCGCGCAAGCGGCTGCGCTTTTTGACGAAGTTGAGCGTTCGATCCAGTCAGCGGACACGGCAAAGGTTGACCGAGCTTTTGCCGAAATGAAAGATCGTTTCGGTTC
>DAOSLL010000060.1:0-11901 GCA_035368905.1 Rhodoferax sp. | reverse complement strand
AGGTCGCGCTGATTGAAGGTTTTGGCATCTTGCTGCGCTGCCTGTACCCGGCCACCCCGCACATCACCCACTCGCTCTGGTCCAGTCTGGGTTATGCCGGGCACCTGGGCGATTTGCTGGACGCACCCTGGCCGCAGGTGGACCCGCAAGCGTTGCTGCAAGACGAGATTGAACTGATGCTGCAAGTCAACGGCAAGCTGCGTGGCTCGATTGTGGTCAGCGCCAGTGCCGACCAGGCCACGATCAAGCAGGCTGCTATCGCCCATGAGATGTTTCAGAAATTTTCAAACGGCGCTGCGCCCAAAAAGGTGATTGTGGTGCCTGGCCGACTTGTCAATTTGGTGGTTTAACCTGGCTTGCCCGGTCGGGTGCGTAGCGCTGTGACCCAATGGGTAAATCCAATCGAAGCTAATAAAGTAAACGCCCATAAGGACTTACCTATGACAACAAGCGGTCAACTGAGGAATCCAGGTTCAACGAATACCGTGAAACCCATATTCACACATCTGCATCAACGGCGTCGTGTTGCCGCTGCGCTGCTGCTGACCGGGCTGCTGGCTGGCTGTGGCTTCAAGCTGCGTGGTTCCCAGACCTATGCCTTTTCCAGCATTGCGATCACGCCATTCCCTGGTGAGGCGGTGGCGCAGGAACTGCGCCGCTCGTTTGGCAGTGCCGTGCGGGTGCTCGACAAAGACACGCCACTGGCGCAAGCCCAGGTGGTGCTGGCCATGCAAGGCGAGCAGCGCGAAAAAGTGGTGGTGGGTGTCAACGCGTCTGGCCAGGTACGTGAATTGCAGTTGCGCATACGGGTCAAGTTTCGGTTGACCACGCCGCAGGGCCAGGAACTGGTTGCCGCCGACGAGATCTTGCAGCAGCGCGACATCAGCTACACCGAGTCTGCTGCGCTGGCCAAGGAAACCGAAGAAGCCCAGTTGTACCGGGACATGCAGGCCGACATCGTGCAACAGATGCTGCGCCGTTTGGCCACTGTCAAACTGCCGCCGTCACCCTGAGGCGGACAAGCCGGACGAGCCTGAATTGGACGGCCTTCGCCGCGAGGGCGCGACTCCTACACAAACAGCCGGCGCCTAGTTGAATTTGTAGGAGTCGCGCCCTCGCGACGAATGACTTTGAATGTTTGAATTCTTCGCATGATTTGCAAAGACTTGACTTGTTAGAGACCAAGGTGTCAAGGAAATAACTTGAACAGTTCGGCCGCACTGACAAGCGCAATGCGTTGTTGCAAACCGCTTGTGTAGCCAGTTGCACCGCGCAGCCTGCGCCTGGCCTTGCACTTGCCATCACGACCACCTTTGTCCAGGTTGTTCTCGCTTGACCCCTGAGCGCCTTTACCAGCGACGGGTTAACTGAGGAATCTTGGTTCAAGCCGTCCAAAGGTGCGCAGGCACGTTTGGCGCTGCCGCTTTCGCCCGACTCGGGCGCGCCGCCAGCGGCCCACTCGGGCGCGTCCAACTGAGGCATCTGGTGTTGACCGCCTTCAAACCGGCGGGCCGCAGCATTTGGTACAGGTCTTTCGGGTCTGCCAACTGGGGAATCAGCGCAATCGGCGCGCCCAACCCCAGCGTCCGGGCCTGATCATGCACATAGCGCAGCGCCGAGAAGTCTTCCAGGGCAAAACCGACCGAGTCAAACAGCGTGACCTGTGAGCGGCCTTCGCGGCCAATTTTCTGACCCGACAGCACCTGCCACAGCTCGGTCACGCAAAAGTCGGGCGGCATTTGCTGCAAGTCACCTTCAATGCGGGTTTGCGGCTCAAACTCGACAAACACCTTGGCCGCGCGCAACACATCGGCGTGCATTTCGGTCTTGCCAGGGCAGTCACCGCCGACACCGTTGAGGTGCATGCCGGGTTCGAGCATATCGGCGCTGATGATGGTGGCATTGGTCTTGTCAGCCGTGATGGTGGTCACGATATCGGCCCCGCGCACTGCCTCGGCAATGCTGCTGCAAGCGATCAGGCGCAGGCCAGGCGCGTGCGGGTTGTCCTGCAAGTTGTGCATCAGCTTGGCGGTGGCCAGTGGGTCGATGTCATACAGGCGAATCTCTTCGATATCGACCAGATGGTGAAACGCCAGCGCCTGAAATTCGCCTTGCGCACCATTGCCAATCAGCGCCATGACCCGGCTGTCGGGCCGGGCCAGCGCGCGCGCCGCCACGGCTGAAGTAGCCGCAGTGCGCAGGGCGGTGCACAGCGTCAGTTCGCTAATCAAGAGTGGCTCGCCGGTGCTCACATCGGCCAGCACGCCAAAAGCCATCACCGTGGACAAGCCACGGGCGGTGTTTTTGGGGTGACCGTTGACATACTTGAAGGTGTAGGTGCTGGCATCGGCAATTGGCATCAGTTCGATCACGCCATCACTTGAGTGGCTGGCGACTCGCGGTGCCTTGTCAAAACTCTGCCAGCGCAAAAAATCCTGATGAATATAGGCCGCCATGCCTTGCAGCGTGGCCGCCATGCCCTGGCTGCGGACCAGATGACAGATGTCTTGCGGGCTGACAAAAAGGGTCTCGGTTTGAGTCAGGCGGTGGGTGGGGGTGCTGCGGCTCATGCTGGGTCTCCTGGGGGCAATGCGCTGGTCTGAATGGGTTAGTGGTAAGTGTGGCCGGGCGCGTTGACAATAACAATCGTCAACTTTGTCTAAAAATAGTCACATAATTGCCGTTTTGACAGACGAAGTTAGCAAAATGGATGAAACTGATCAACAACTGCTGTCCATGCTGCGACAGGATGCGCGCCTGTCGGTGGCCGCGTTGGCGCAGAAACTCAAGGTTTCGCGCGGTACCGTGACCAACCGCATTCGCCGCCTGGAAGACGACGGCATCATCGTCGGGTACACCGTGCGCCTGCGTCCGGACGTGCAACACAACGATATCAAGGCCTGGATGAGCATCGCCGTCGACGGCAACCAGACCCGCGCCGTGATAGCCGCGTTACTCGGCGAGCCAGGGCTGGCAACCCTGCACGACACCAACGGCCGCTGGGACCTGCTGGCCGAGCTGCGTGCCGAAAGCCTGCAGGAACTGGCCAAAGTGCTGGAGCGCATCCGCCTCCTGAAGGGCATCAGCAACACCGAAACCAGTATTCACCTGGAAACCTACCGGCTGTCGTAGCAGCCGTCTGGCTTGAATTTGAAGCAGCATCGGCCTGTGCCCTTGTGGCCTGCGCTCTGGGCAATGTTGAGAGAGAAATCGGCTTGCAGACCCCGTGGAATATGCGCTGGCAGCTATGGTTTTTGATGATGCTCGGGTGGTGGCCCGTGATATTGGGGTCTGAGCCCAATTGCGTTTGGCGCTGCTGGCTGTTGTGAGCGAGTGACTGCGCAATTGGGATCCGACCCCAAAATCACTGCACCGCTCGGGCGTTGAAGCTCGACAGGGCAGGGCGCTGAAGGCGAAACTTGCGGCAATGTAACTGGCATGGCCCAGCCTGGCAAAGCCCGGCATGTGCCGGATTGAAGGCATCAACGAAGACCAGAGGTGCAGTGAATTTGAGCTGGACCTCAATTTCTTGTCACCAACCCGTGGCGAGAGCCGGAATGACGGCATCAATGCAGACCACAGGTGCAGTGAATTTGGGGTCGGATCCCAATTTCCTGCCACCAGTCTGCGGCGAGAAACCAGGTGGTACAGGAAATTGGGCTCAGACCCCAATTTCACGGGCCAGGGGCGATTGAGGCCACCTCGATGTGGTTAGCGCCCATTGCGGCTCACAGCCCGCCGCAGTTCCCGTCAACTTCCAGCAACAGTGTCACCATGGAGAAGCATCGGCCTGCAGCCCTTGTGGCATGGGCTTGGCGCATTTGTCAGAGAGAAATAGACCTGCAGCCCCTGTGGAATATGCGCTGGCAGCTATATTAAAAATAGCATCACGGGATCAGCGGGCACCGCACCCGCAGCCGCAGGCCCCCAGCAAATTGCAACCCAACCGCCTGATGCAAGGCGTAAACTAACATGTCGTTCCCACTGGACGAGCGCAGCCATCATGGCCCAGTTTTCGGAGCCCAGCATGACCAACAGCCCCAAAAGCAAGCCAGCAGCCCCAGGCCAGGCAGCCAGCACGCCAAACCTGGTGCCCCCCACATCGATGAATGATGCCAAGGCTGAGGCTGCCGAAGTGCTCGCTGCGCCAGCTTTCCCCATCGTCGGCATCGGTGCTTCGGCCGGTGGTCTGGTGGCTTTTCAGGCTTTTTTCTCTGGCCTGCCGGCGAACGCTGACCCCGGCATGGCCTTTGTGCTGGTGCAGCACCTTGCCCCCGATCACAAAAGCCTGCTGGCCGAGCTGATTGCCCGGTGCACCCGCATGCCGGTTTTTGAGGTGCAAGACGGCATGCGCGTGCAGATCAACTGCGTCTACGTCATTCCCCCCAACTGTGAGATGACGTTACAGCAAGGTGCGCTGCACTTGCATGCCCCGGTGGTTCCGCGCGGCAAGCGCCTGCCGATCAACGGCTTTTTTCAGTCGCTCGCCCTTGACTTGCAGGCGCATGCCATTGCCATTGTGCTGTCGGGCACCGGCAGCGACGGTACGCTGGGCGTGCGCGCCATCAAGGAAGCTGGCGGCATGGTGATGGCGCAAGACCCGCCGTCCTGCGAATACGACGGCATGCCACGCAACGCCATTGCCACTGGTCTGGTGGACTACCAGTTGCCGCCAGCCGACATGCTGGCCCAGCTCATCGCCTGTGTGGCGCACTCCGCCAGCCTGTCGCTGAACCCCGGTCGGCGGGCCAAATCCCGGCTGAAAAGCGTTTTGGGGCAGATTTTTGCGCTGCTGCACAGCCAGACCGGTCGCGACTTTTCGAACTACAAGGCCAGCGGCGTGCAACGGCGCATTGCCAAACGCATGGCACTGCAACAGATTGAAACCCCGGAACTCTATGTCAACTACCTGCGGGACAGCGCCACCGAGAGGCAAGCCCTGTTTCACGATCTGCTGATTGGTGTCACCAGGTTTTTTCGTGACCCCAAGGCGTTTGAGGTGCTCGAAAACCAGGTCATCCCCAAATTGTTGGCCAACAAACCGGCCGATGGCGTGGTGCGGGTCTGGTGCGCCGCCTGTTCGACTGGCGAGGAGGCCTATTCGCTGGCGATGGTGCTGCAAGAGCAGATGGAGCGACTCAACCTGAGCCGCACCGTGCAGGTGTTTGCCACCGACATCGACAACCGCGCCATTGCCAGGGCCCGCACCGGCCTGTTTCCGGCGGGCATTGCCGCCAACCTGTCGCCACAGCGACTGGCGCGCTTTTTTGTGCCCGAGCCCGCCAAGGCGGGCTACCGCGTTTGCAAAAGCCTGCGTGATCTGCTGGTGTTTTCCGAGCAGGATGTGGTCAAAGACCCGCCTTTTTCCAGGCTTGACCTGATCAGTTGCCGCAATCTGCTGATTTACCTCGACGCGCACCTGCAAAAAAAGCTGTTTGCGCTGTTTCACTATGTCCTCAATCCCCAAGGTTGCCTGTTTCTTGGCGGGTCTGAGAGGGTGGGCGACTTTGCGGCCTCGTTTGCAACGATTGACCACCACGCCAGACTCTATCAGCGCCAGGACGACCAGTCCGGTGCCAGGTACGGCGCCGCGCGCCGTTCACGCGTCTTGGCGGCGGCCGTTGATGCAACGCTGGCTGGCCTCAGCGACCTGCAGCGCCCGGCGTTGCCGGTGAAGCCGGTGAAGCCGTTGCTGCGCGAGCTCGTTGAGCAGATGCTGCTGCAGCAGTTGGCCCCGGCCAGTGCGCTGGTCAATGCGGCGGGCGACATTTTTTACCTGCACGGGCGCACCGGCCTGTACCTGGAGCCCAGTGCCGGCGAGGTCCGGACCCAGAATCTGCTGAAAATGGCCCGACCGGGTTTGCGCCACCGGCTGGGTAACGCACTGCACCAGGCGATTGCCAGCGGGCAAACCGTTCAGGTGACCACGGTCAGGGTCAAGACCAATGGCCACGATGCCTACGTCAACCTGAGCGTGCGCCCGGCACCAATCGTTGCAGGTGCAGAGGATGAAGAGGATGCACAGCGCGCCGCGCCGCTGTATCTGGTCACTCTGGAAGACGCGCCCCAGCCAGTTGACGCGCTGACAGCGCCCACTGACGTAGCCCCCGGCTTCGAAGGTGCCACACAAGCTCGCTGTGCAGTGCTCACGCAAGAACTGTTGGCAAAAGACGAGTACCTGCAAAGCGTCCATGCGGAGCTCGAAAGCGCCAACGAAGAGCTGATGTCCAGCAATGAACAATTGCTGTCGGTCAACGAAGAGCTGCAAACCAGCTACGAAGAAATGGAGACCGCCAAGGAACAATTGCAATCTTTCAACGCTGAACTCCACGCCGTCAACACCAGGCTGCTGACCCGGGTGGCCGAAATCACGCATGCCAACAACGACATGAACAAGATGCTCCTGGGCACCGGTATTGGCACGGTATTTGTCGATTTGCAGTTGAACATTCTGCGCTTTACCCCGGAGGCCAGCCGCATCACCAACCTGATCGCCTCCGATGTCGGCCGACCGGTGGCGCACATCGCCTTCAACCTGCTGGGCTACAACAGCCTGGTGGCCGACTTGCAGGCGGTGCTGGGCACCCTGATCCCCAAAGAGGCCGAGGTGCATGCGCCAGACGGCCAGTGGTACACGCTGCACATTCGGCCTTACCGTACGCTGGCAAATGAGGTCGAAGGCGCGGTGATCTCGTTTGTCAACATCACTGAAGTGGTGCGCATGCGTGAGGTGTTGCGTCAAGCCAACCACCAGCAGAGCCTGGCGGCGGTGGTGGTGCGCGACACACATGATGCGGTGACGCTACAAGGACTGGACGGCCGCACCCTGGCCTGGAACCCCGGCGCAGTGCGCCTGTACGGCTGGAGTGAGCAAGAGGCGCTGAATATGAATGTGCGCGAGCGCATCCCCGAGGGGCTGCGCCCAGGCGCGCTGGCCCGGTTGACGCAGTTGGGCCGCAGTGAGGCGCTGCAAGCCTACCATACCCAACGACTAACCCGCAGTGGCGCGGTGCTGCAGGTCAGCATTGTTCCCACCGTCCTGATCAATGAGGCTGGCCAGGTGTACGCCATCGCCACGACCGAGAGAGCGTTACCGGAAGACTCAGCATGAAACACCCGAACCCTGGCACTGCCAATACTGCGTTGACACTCACTGAGGCCGCAGCACTGCGCCAAAAGGCCGAGGCCGCCTGGCAGCAAATTGCCAGCGAGTCAATAGATGCATTTGAAGACCTGACGATTGCCGCCCGCCGCAGCTTGCTGCAAGAGCTGCAGGTCCACCAGATTGAACTGGCGATGCAAAACGAGGAGCTGCGCCGCGCCAAGCTGGAGCTGGAAACCTCGCGCGCCGGTTATATGAACCTCTACGAGCTGGCACCGGTGGGTTATTGCAGCGTGACTGAGACCGGGCTGCTGCTGCAGGCCAACCTGACGCTGGCCAAGATGCTGGGCGCGGCGCGCGGCGACCTGGCTGGTCAGCCGTTCTCAAACTTTGTGCTCAAAGCCGACCAGGACCTGTGGTACCGGCTGCACCGGCAACTGCTGGACAGCGCGCTGCCCCAGGCGGGCGAGTTGCGCCTGCGCCTGCCCGATGGCGCGCCGCTATGGGTCAACCTGAGCGCCACGCTGGCGCAAGACGATTCCGGTGCGCAAGTGCTGCGGGTGGGGGTCAGCGACATCAACGCCCGCAAACAAGCCGAGGCAGCGCTGTCCGAGAGCGATGCGCGCTGGAAATTTGCCGTCGATGGCCTGGGCGACGGCCTGTGGGACTGGCATGTGCAAACCGGCGCGGCGTATTACTCGCAGCGTTACAAGGAAATGTTTGGTTATGCCGATGCCGACATCGGGGCAAGCGCCAACGAATGGAGCCAGCGCATGCACCCTGACGATGCACCCGGCGTGATGGCCGCGCTGCAACCCTGCTTTGATGGCGAGGCCGATGTGGCGAGCGTTGAATTTCGCATGTTGTGCAAGGACGGTAGTTGGCGCTGGACGCTTGGGCGCGGCATGGTGATGAGCCGCGACGCACAGGGCCGGGCCCTGCGCCTGATTGGCACCAACACCGACATCAGCGAGCGCAAACAGGGCGAAACGGTGGACCAGTTTCTGGCGCAAACCTTTGGCGACCCACAGGCTGAACCCTTTTTTGTCACGCTGGCGCGCTTTTTGGCCGACAGCCTGCATATGGACTATGTCTGTGTTGACCGGATTGACAAAGACCACCTTAACGCCACCACGTTGGTCGCCTGGTTTGATGGCAAGCTGGTGGACAACCAGAGTTACGCCCTGGCCGACACACCCTGCGCCGAGGTGATCGGGCAACCGGTCCGCTGCTTTGTGAGTCAGGTGTGTCAGCAATTCCCCAAAGATTTGCTGCTTCAGGAGCTGCAGGCCGAGAGCTACATCGGTGCCACCCTGTGGAGCCACATCGGCGAGCCGATCGGCCTGATTGCGATGATGAGCCGCCACCCCTTGCGCAACCAGGCTTATGCCCGGACCACGCTGACCCGGGTGGCGGTGCGCACTGCCGGTGAACTCGAGCGGCTGGATGCCGAAGCCGCCTTGCACATCAGCGAGGCCCGTTTTCACCAACTGCTCAATGACATTCCGCTGGTGTCGGTGCAGGGTTATGACGAAGACGGCATCACGCAATACTGGAACCAGGCCTCGGAGCATTTGTATGGCTTCAGCGCCACAGAGGCCCTGGGCCGCAGCCTGCTTGACACCATTATTCCGGCAGAGATGCATGAGGGCGTGCGCCAGGGCATGCGGCAGATGTTCGAGACCGCCATGCCGATCCCGGCGGGCGAGCTGTCACTGCGCCGCAAGGACGGCTCTCGGGTGGATGTGTTTTCCAGCCACGCTTATGTTCAGGTGCCAGGCCAGCGCCCCGAGATGTTTTGCGTCGACGTTGATCTGACCGAGCGCAAACAGGCGCAGGCCAGGTTGCAGCTTGCCGCCAGCGTGTTCAGCCATGCCCGCGAAGGCATCACCATCACCGATGCCGACGGCCGCATTCTGGAGGTCAACGATGCCTTTACCCGCATCACCGGCTATGGCCGCGACGAGGTGATTGGTCAAAATCCGCGCATTCTCAAGTCAGGCCGACATGATGAGGCGTTTTACAACGCGATGTGGCGGGAATTGCTGAGCAACGGCCACTGGAGCGGCGAAATCTGGAACCACCGCAAGGACGGTGAGGCGTATGCCGAGTTGCTGACCATCAGCGCGGTGCATGACTCCGATGGCCAGATCCGGCAGTATGTGGCGCTGTTCTCTGACATCACCGCCATCAAGGCGCATCAGAACGCGCTGGAGCGTCTGGCGCACTTTGACACGCTGACCCAATTGCCCAACCGCCTGTTGCTGTCAGACCGCTTGCAGCAGGGCATGGCACAGGCGCAGCGGCGCGGCCAGCAACTGGCGGTGGCCTACATCGACCTTGACGGCTTCAAGTCGATCAACGACGCGCATGGACATGATGCCGGTGACCTGGTGCTGATGGCCCTGGCCAATAGCATGAAGGACTGCCTGCGCGAGGGCGACACGCTGGCGCGCATTGGTGGCGACGAGTTTGTCGCGGTGCTGATGGACCTGAACGACACGTCGGCCTGCCTGCCGCTGCTGAACCGGCTGCTGGCAGCAGCAGCAGCGCCGGTGGCGCTGGGCGAGCATGTGCCGCAGGTGTCGGCCAGTGTCGGTGTCACCTTTTACCCGCAGGCGCAGCCGATCGAGGCCGATCAACTGCTGCGCCAGGCCGACCTGGCCATGTACCAGGCCAAATTGGCCGGCAAAGACCGTTGCCACGTGTTTGATGCGGCGCAAGACATCAGCCTGCGCCAGCACCACGAAAGCCTGGAGCGCATTCGCCAGGCGCTGGAGTTGGGTGAATTTGTGCTGCATTACCAGCCCAAGGTGAACATGCGCAGCGGCCTGGTGATAGGGGCCGAGGCGCTGATTCGCTGGCAGCATCCTGAGCGCGGACTGCTGGCGCCAGCGCTGTTTTTACCGGTGATCCGCTGGCGGTTGTGCTGGGTGAATGGGTGATTGACACGGCCCTGACCCAAGTCGAGCGCTGGCGTGCCGCCGGGCTGGAGCTGGGCGTCAGCGTCAACATTGGTGCCCGCCAGTTGCAGCAAGCCGATTTTGTCGACCGTCTGCAAGCGCTACTGGCGCAACATCCGCAGGTGCAGCCCGGTTGGCTGGAACTGGAGATTCTGGAGACCAGTGCGCTAAGCGACATGGCGCAGGTGTCCAGTGTGATAGCGGCCTGCGCGGCCATCGGGGTCAACTTTGCGCTGGACGACTTTGGCACTGGTTATTCGTCACTGACCTACCTCAAGCGCCTGCGCGTGGTGCTGCTGAAAATCGACCAGAGCTTTGTGCGTGACATGCTCGTTGACCCGGATGACCTGGCCATTTTGCAAGGCGTGATTGGTCTGGCAGCGGCCTTCAAGCGCCAGGTGATTGCCGAAGGGGTAGAAACCGTGGAACACGGCAGCGCGCTGTTGCAACTGGGCTGCGAACAAGGGCAAGGCTACGGCATTGCCCGGCCCATGCCCGGCGAGCAGTTGCCCGCCTGGGTGGCGAGCTGGCAGCCTGATGTGGCCTGGCGCTGCGCAGATCGGTGAATCGGTGGATGGATGAGAAAAAGCCAACAGCGGTGCTGGTGAGCGGCGACGCTTTGGCAGGCATCGCGATGACTCTGCCGCCTGGCCGGTGAAATTGGGGTCTGACCCCAATTTCGCCCCAATTTCGCCACAACTGGGCCATCAAGCATCAATGCCCGACCGGTGTAGTGATTTTGGGGTCGGATCCCAATTGCGTGCTCACCGGCCTAGCACAGAAAGCAGCCGCCAAAAGCAATTGGGCTCAGACCCCAATATCACGGGCCAGTGCCCCTGAATGCTATTAACACAATAGCTGGCAGCGCATACGCCACGCGGCTTAAGACCAGTTTTCATTGAAATTTCCCAGCGGATTCAATTCAATCAGGTCGGGCGGTGCAGGGCGCATCGTCAGAGAGTTCATTCAACTGCCGTCGATTATTGGCAAAAAGTGCCTGCAGCCCTTGTGCTGATTGCGCTGGCAGCTATTAACTTGATAGCGTCTCGACCTCAAAGCCAACAATGTTGCGGCTGGCTTTGCTGAACTCCACGCCAATCAGGTGGATCGGTTGACCCAGGCCCTGGTATTTGTCGGCGTAATGCATGTCCTTGATCTGCTGCAGCGCGGCGC
The DNA here is from genome assembly GCA_035368905.1 of Rhodoferax sp. Classification (GTDB taxonomy): domain Bacteria; phylum Pseudomonadota; class Gammaproteobacteria; order Burkholderiales; family Burkholderiaceae_C; genus Rhodoferax. Next base: position 663 of record DAOSLL010000060.1, on the reverse strand, counting down.
CTGCCGGGTTGAGTTCGACCACCTTGAATTCGAACAAAAAGATTTGCCCGTCAAACAGCACCGTCATGTCGATGCGGCCAAAGTTGCTGGGGTCTTCCAGCCGGATGTCCAGACCCAGCGCGGCAAAGTAGCTGTAGAAGATGCTGACGTAATAGCCCTCAAAGCTGCTCAGCTCGTTTTTGCGATACCAGTCGTTGGCAATGCTGGCATAGAAGGCGTGGAACAGGGCTTTGAGGCCGGCAAAGTCTGTCGCTGTCAGCAGTTTGTAGAGTCGGCTGATCTGCGGCCCCGGCACCGCCAAGTCGCCGGTCAGGCTTTGCAGCAGGCTGTTGTTGAGCGCCGCCTGCACTTCCAGGTTGGGGTATTTCAGCGTCAATTCCATCTGACCGGGGATTTGCCAGACCTCTTTGATGGTCAGGTAACCTGCCTGGAACATCAACGCTTCGACCGGGATGTTGTCCACATCAAAGGTCGACAGCAGCGCAGCGGAAGCGACGACGCGGCTTAAATCAGGGGTGAACTGTTGGCGCTGCTGCAACAATTTGATCAAAAAAGTGGGTGTGCCAGTCTCAAACCAATGGGGCATGAATTTGCGCGAGCGAAACAGTTGCAACAGCGCAAACGGGTTATAGACCGGCTCGCCCAGCCAGTTGTAGCCGTTGT
>DAOSLL010000059.1:0-11917 GCA_035368905.1 Rhodoferax sp. | reverse complement strand
GGGCTGTGCCATAGCTGTTCAGGAGCTTCTTTGGCTTATGGTGCGTTGGTCTGCGAATCGACCGCAACGACCCATTTTGCACCGGGGTTTTTGACCCGCAACTGGGCTATGGGCCTGCAAATCCGGCGCAAACCAGCCAAGCCAGGGCCGCTTTTGGTTGCTTGAACCATAGGTACGACGGGCGCCTAGTTGATCAGCTTGTGTTCCAGCAGCTTTTTGCGCAGGGTGTTGCGGTTCAGGCCGAGCCACTGCGCGGCCTTTGACTGGTTGTTCTGGGTGTACTTCATGACAACTTCCAGTAACGGCTTTTCTACCGTGCTCATCAGCATCTCGTACATGCGGTTGGGTTCGCTGCTACCGAGGTCGCTCAGATAGCCTTCGAGGCTGGTGCGCACACAGTCTGCGACGTGAGGGGGTTTCAAGTGAGTGTCTCCGGTTGGTTCTGTTTGTTATGGGTTACATCGGTTACTGTTGGCGTTGGCAGGCGGTCCATGTGCAGGTTCAGTTCATCAAAAAAGTCAGCCACCGCGTCATGCTGCAAGCGACAGTCTTCCAGGGCGTTCATGTGGGCCCGAAAGGCTTCGCCGCCGGGCAGGGTTTTAACATACCAGCCAATGTGTTTGCGTGCCGTGCGCAGGCCGACATGCTCGCCATATAGCGTGTAGTGGTCTTGCAAATGTGCCAACAGCAGTTGTTTGACCTCGGCGACCAGCGGCTGCGCGAGCGTTTCACCGGTGGCAATGAAGTGGACAATTTCCCGAAAAATCCAGGGCCGACCCTGGGCCGCGCGGCCAATCATCACCGCGTCAGCACCGGTTGCTGCAAGCACTGCGCGGGCCTTTTGCGGGCTGTCGATGTCCCCGTTGGCCACCACCGGCACACGCACCATGGCTTTCACGGCGGCCAAGGTGTCGTATTCGGCCTGTCCCAGGTAGCCTTGTTCGCGGCTGCGGCCATGGATGGTGAACATCTGCACCCCCGCCAGTTCGGCCAGACGGGCGATCTGCACCGCGTTCTTGTTCGCCTGACTCCAGCCGGTGCGCATTTTCAGCGTCACTGGCACGCCGTGCGGTGCACAGGCTTGCACCACCGCATCAACAATCTGTAACGCTAGGCGCTCATCTTGCATCAGGGCAGAGCCAGCCCATTTGTTGCACACCTTTTTGGCCGGGCAGCCCATGTTGATGTCGATCACCTGCGCGCCGCGGTCGATGTTAAGGCGTGCCGCATCGGCCATCATGGCCGGATCGGTGCCCGCAATCTGCACAGCAATCAGGCCGGGCTCGCCTGCGTGGTTGGCACGACGTGTGGTTTTTGGCGAGTGTTGCAGGTCTGGCCGGCTGCTTAGCATTTCGCTCACCGCGTAAGCAGCCCCCAAACGTTTGCAGAGTTGGCGAAACGGGCGATCAGTCACCCCGGCCATCGGGGCGACAAAGACGGGGTTTAGCAAACGGTGGTTACCAAGGTTCATGCGAAAAAATGCGGGAAATACTGCAGGAAATTAGAAAAAGAGGCTCAGCGCGGCTGAATTTTAGCTGCTTAAAATTTCAGCAAGACTGCCGTGGTTTCATGCTTTTGCTGCAAATACCACGGGTCCCTGCGCTGCTACAAGGACCCGGCGAAACTGATGTAAAGTTTGGGGCCCCAAGGTGTCAGCTTCGCAAGAGTCAAAACAAGCAGGTGAACCAAGATGTCCATTGAATGCAAGAAATGCGGTAAAAGCAACCGTGACAATGCCAAGTTTTGTCTGGGATGTGGCACATCGCTGGCCGTTGCGGCAAGCACAGGCGGCTCAGACCTCGATACCGTCAAGATGAATAGTTGCCCGCAATGCCATACGCTCAATGTGCAGCAGGCAAAATTTTGCAAGAAGTGCGGCTATAGCTTGGCATCAGCAGGCGTTCCAGCCGGTCTGTCACCCGCTCCAGTTGATTTGGACGCAACGGTGGTTTTCGCCGCAGATGCATCACCCGTGGCATCACCTGCACCTGCACCTGCACCTGCACCAGTGCCGGTACCTAGACCAATACTGCCGGTTCCTGCGCCTGCACCGGTTCCTGAACCTATACCTGTGCCGATACCGCCGGTGCGCGCACCTGAGCCAGCGTTGACTGCCCCGCACAAGGGTGTCATGCCAGAGATTGATCTGAGTCAGTTTGACGAGCCGCCGAAGGCCGCCGTGCCTCGCAATGCCCTGCCGGTTGAACCACCTGTCAAGAAAGCGTCATCCAACGTGATATGGCTGGCCGCTGGTGCGTTGTTTTTTGCACTGGCGATAGCGGCAGGTGGCTGGTTCTGGAGCCAGCGGGCGGCATCAACCGACAGCCTGAATGCCAGTGCAGCGCCCAGCTCGGCAGCGTTGTCTGCGGGTGTCCAGCCAGCGCCCGTTGCTGTCGAGCCAGCTAGTAGCGCAGCAGCGCCGACCGTTGCGCCACCAGCGATCATCACGGAAACAGCACCGGTTCCTGCACCGATGCCAGCGGCAACACCAGAGCCAGCAGCAGTGCCCAATAACAACGCTGCCAACCAGATGCCCAGTGACCAGCCAGTCAAGCCACCCAAGCCGACAGCAAAACCGCCGGTGGTGAAAAAGCAGCCAATGGCCGAACCCGAGCCAAGGTCAACTTCGCCAGAGCCTTATGTTGCGCCAGCCCAGCAAGTACCGCCCGTGGCGACTGAGCCGATCAGGTCGGCATCACCCAGGGACGCTTGTGGCAAGCGCAGTTTTCTGGCGCTGGCCTTTTGCATGCAGAATGAATGCAACTCGGGTCGGTTCGTCAATCACCCTCAATGCGTTGAAATGCGAATGCAACAGCAAGAGGCGGCACAACGGCGGGACGGCGGTCGCTGATGGTGCAGGTGTCTTCGGGACAACTGATCGGTATCTGTCAAAGTGGACTAATTAGCGAGAAAGGTTTGTCATGTCAGCCATGCAAAACGTGAAGGTTGGAACCCTGTTGAGCGCCGTCGATTCAGTGCGCAACTGGCGAGCGGTGGCGCTGATGTTTGCCGCGCTTCTTGCTGCGGGCCTGTTTTGGGGCCTGGGTGGCCTGTTGTCGGTCAAGGTTCACATGGCCGTTGGCTTCCTGTTCTTCCTGGTGGGGCTAGCCACGTTCTTTTACGGTGTCAACGCTGTTGGCATCATGCTGATGGATGAAGCGCGTGGGTTTGCTTCGCGCAATGTGCTGGCGGCCGTGCTGGAGTCGTTGGCCACTGGTCACCGGTTGATTTTGGCCTTCTTGCTGTTTGGCCTGATCTATGTGCTGGGACTACTGGCGATTGCGCTTTTGTTGCTGATTTGCAAAGTACCGTTCATCGGGCCGTTCTTTTTCACCTTTGTTTTTCCCTTGTCAGTGGTGTTGATAGGGGTTGCCGTGTTTGCGCTGCAAATGGTGGTGCTGCCCTTGACCGCGCCGGCCATCTGGGCGGGTGCCACCACCATGCAGGCGGTGTCCCGGGTCGGTGCCATCGCGCGCGCCAGGGTGGTCAATGTGATGCTGATGATGATCGTGTTGACCCTGATCGTGCTGGCGGTCACCTTCACGGTCGGTTCAATCCTGGTGGTTGGTACCATGGTGACTGCTGGCATGGCGGCTGGAATACTCAACATCGGTGTGGGTTTTGGCGGCATGGAGGACTTGCTCAGCAGTGGTTTTGAGGGCAATGGCTATTTTGTTGCCGCGTCGGTTGGCGGGGGCATTGTTTATGCCGTGGGGTTTAGTCTGGCCTCGCTGGTTTTCTCGCGGGGTTGCTGCAGTGTTTATCTGGCCAACCTCGAAGGCGTCGATGTGGCAGGCATGGAAGCATCCATTCAGGACAAGGTCAACGAAGCGCGGCAGCGCGCTCAGGAAGCCCGAGCGAAAGCCGCTGCTGCTCAGACCCAAGCCCAAGCTCAAGCTCAAGCCCAAGCTCAAGCTCAAGCTCAAGCTCAAGCTCAAGCTCAAGCTCAAGCTCAAGCTCAAGCCCAAGCCCAAGCTCAAGCTCAAGCCCAAGCCCAAGCTCGGGCTGACGCACCTCAGGTCGCCATTGCGCCAATCGCGGTTGCGCCAGTTGCCAGTCTCAACTGTCCGCGATGCCATGCGCCTCATCTGGCAGGCGATATGTTCTGTGGTGAATGCGGGTTCAGGCTGACTGTCTGACAGTCATCCGCAACGGGTCTGGTCTTTTTGCCACTTTCACACCATCGCGTTTTGCATCAAGTCTGTGACCGTGATCTGCTGATCAGTCGAAAACGGCAAGCGGGCTTGTGAGATGGAGCCCTGGCTGGAACAGTTTCTGACGCTGCTGGCCTTGCCGAAGTTTGGGCTGAGTACGGTTTTTGTGGTGTCGTTCATTTCAGCCACGCTGCTGCCTTTGGGGTCAGAGCCTGCGGTGTTTGGGTTGGTTCAGCTCAATCCACATCTGTTTTGGCCAACCATTGGCATCGCCACCCTGGGCAATACGCTGGGAGGTGCGGTCAGTTGGTGGATGGGGCTGGCCTCGCACAAGGTGGTTGACCGGTATCGCCATTCTTCACACCATTTGCGGGCGCTGGCCTGGCTGAAAAAGCTGGGGCCCAAAGCCTGTTTGTTGGCCTGGCTGCCATTGGTCGGCGACCCCTTATGTGCCGTGGCTGGTTGGCTGAAACTGCCGTTCTGGCCATGCCTTGCCTACATGGCCATCGGCAAGTTTGCGCGCTACCTGTCGATGACGGCCGCTTTGGTGGGGATGTTTGGCGGCTAAACCCTTGCCCAGTGCCGCATTCAGTTCTCTATATTGCTATTGATAAAGTAGCTGCCAGCGCTTATTCACAAAGGCCTAGAGCCCTATTTCTTATAAATCAGGGGCTGAACAGGAAGTTCATGACATCGCCGTCCTTGACGATGTATTCCTTGCCCTCACTGCGCATCTTGCCAGCGTCCTTGGCACCCTGTTCGCCCTTGAAGTTGATGAAATCATCAAAAGCGATGGTCTGGGCGCGGATGTAGCCTTTCTCGAAATCGGTGTGAATCACACCAGCGGCTTGCGGGCCGGTGTCGCCCACATGAATGGTCCAGGCGCGCACTTCCTTCACGCCAGCGGTGAAGTAAGTTTGCAGGCCCAGCAGTTTGTAGGCGGCGATGATCAAGCGGTTCAGCCCCGGCTCAGTCTGGCCAATCTCGGCGAGAAACATCTTTTTGTCTTCTTCTCCCATGTCCGCCATTTCGGCTTCCATCTTGGCGCAGATGGCGACCACTGGTGCATTTTGCGCATCGGCGTATGCCTTCAGGCGGTCCAGAAACGGGTTGTTCTGAAAACCGTCCTCAGCCACATTGGCGACAAACATGGCTGGCTTGGCGGTAATCAAAAAAAACTGTTTGAGCAGCGGCAACTCTTCCTTGCTGAAGTCCAGTGCGCGCACTGGTTTGGCCTGGTTCAGGGCGGTCTGGCAACGCTCCAGAATCGTGACAAGCTTGGCCGCCTCCTTGTCACCGCCGGACTTGGCCGTCTTTTGATAACGTGTCAGCGCCTTGTCCACCGTGCTCAGGTCCGCCAGGCACAGTTCGGTCTGGATGACTTCGATGTCCGAGACCGGATCAACCTTGCCCGACACATGTACCACGTTGTCATCTTCAAAGCAGCGCACCACATTCACGGTGGCATCGGTTTCACGGATATGCGCCAAAAACTTGTTGCCCAGCCCTTCGCCAGTGCTGGCACCTGCCACCAGGCCGGCAATATCAACAAACTCAACAATGGCGCGCTGAATCTTTTGCGGCTTGACGATGGCGGCCAGCGCATCCAGCCGCACGTCGGGCACCTCGACAATGCCGACATTGGGCTCGATGGTGCAAAAGGGGTAGTTCTCGGCCGCGATACCGGCCTTGGTGAGTGCGTTGAACAGGGTCGATTTACCGACGTTGGGCAAGCCCACGATGCCACATTTCATAGGAGTCCTGAGTAAGTTGGGGGGCGCTATGACGCTGCCATAGCAAGCAAGATAGACCCCCGAAAGCCAAACCCCCGATTATCCATGAGGTCAAACGGCGCTCCTACAATTGCCATCATGACGCATCAATTTGATATTTGCATCCGCGGCGCTGGCATTGTGGCCTACACCTTGGCCTTGTTGTTGGCGCGCGACCGGCTGCGGGTCGGGCTGGTGGTGCAATCGCCAGCAGCAGAACCGTTAAAACCGGCATCCACTGACGTGCGCGCCTATGCGCTCAATGCCAAGTCCAAAGCGCTGCTTGAGTCGGTGCGTTGCTGGCCCGATGAACTGCACGCTACTGCCGTCACCAGCATGCGAGTGCTGGGTGATGAGGGCGGTGAAGTCAATTTTGATGCGGTGGACCTGGCGGTGCCAGCATTGACCTGGATTGTCGATGTGCCCACGCTGGAAGCCCGGTTGAGCGATGCGGTGCGTTTTCAGCCACATATTGAACTGTTGGACAGCCCCCAGCCAGCCGCCTTGACGGTGGTCTGTGAAGGCAAGGCCAGCCGCACCCGGGAAGAATTTGGCGTTGAATTCGCCGTCGCCCGTTACCCGCAGCGAGCCATTGCTGCCCGCTTGACCTGTGAAAAGCCGCATGCCCAGGTTGCCCGTCAGTGGTTTACACCGGGCGAGATTCTGGCTTTTTTGCCGCTGGATGGCGAGCAGGGCAGTGCGGTGGCATTGGTCTGGTCTGTGCTGGAGTCGCGTGCCCAAGACCTGCTTGATGCCGACGAAGAGGTTTTTTGCGCCGAGTTGGCGCAAATCAGCAAGGACTGTCAGGGCAAGTTGAGTTTGTGTAGCCCACGCGTTGCCTGGCCACTGCAATCGGCCCAGGCCAGTCGCTGGATTGGTGTTGCCAATGGCCAGGCATGGGCGCTGGCCGGAGATGCGGCGCACAGCGTTCATCCGCTGGCCGGGCAGGGCCTGAACCTTGGGCTGGGTGATGTGGCTGAACTGGTCAGCATCCTGCACAAGCGCGAATACTGGCGGCCAATCAGCGACACTCGACTTTTGCGCCGCTACGAGCGGGCCCGGCGCAGCGACGTCAGCGCAACGGCGCTGGCGATGGACGGCTTGCAGCAATTGTTCTCCAAAGACGGCAGCACCTGGCAGGCGCTGCGCAACTGGGGCATGAACGGCTTCGAGCACAGCGGTCTGGCCAAGGACTGGGCGGCCCGCTACGCCATGGGGCTCTAATGGATTTTTGACTGGAAGATGATGAAACATTTCAACACCACTGTGCTTGCCTGCGGGTTGCTGGCGGGCACCGGCGTCTGGGCGCAAGAGGCCAGCATTCGCAAGAATCTGGCTGAGCGTGTGCCACAACTGCAAAAGATCGATGAAGTCAGCAAAACACCGATCAATGGCCTGTATGAAGTCCGCGTGAATGACTCGGAAATTTATTACACCGATGCCCAAGCCAATTACCTGGTGCAGGGGAACCTGATTGATACCCGGCAAAAGCGCAATTTGACCGAGGAGCGGGTGGACAAACTCACCGCTGTCGCCTTTGATGCGCTGCCGGTCAAGGATGCCTTCACCATCGTTCGCGGCAATGGCAAGCGCAAGCTCGCGGTGTTCGAAGATCCCAACTGCGGCTATTGCAAGCGCTTTGAAGAAAGCCTGCAGAAGGTCAATAACATCACCATTCACATGTTTTTGTATCCGGTGCTCGGACCGGGCTCGGTTGAGAAATCCAAAAACATCTGGTGCGCCAAAGACAAAGGCAAAACCTGGCAGGACTGGATGCTCGATGATGTGGAGCCAGCCAGCGCTAAATGTGATACGGCCGCCGTTGACCGCAATATGCAGTTCGGTAAAAAGCACAAGATATCCGGCACGCCAACCCTGATTTTTGCTGACGGTTCGCGTGTTCCCGGTGCCGTCGGTGCCGACCAGATCGAAAAGCGCCTGAGCCAGCCGGGCGGCTAACAGCGTCGGCCATGAGCGCTGTTGACTACCGCATTGGCATGCACAACCTGCATGCACACTTGTTTGGCATCACCCTGACGATCAACCAGCCCGCCGCCATGCAGGTGGTGAGCCTGCCGGTCTGGATTGCCGGCAGCTATCTGGTGCGGGAGTTTTCCAAAAATCTGCAGTGCCTGCAGGCGCGCCAGGCGGGGAGTGATGTCCCACTGACGCAGCGCGACAAATGCACCTGGCAGGTGCACTGCGTTGCAGGTCAACCGTTGGTGCTGGGTTACCAGGTTTACGCTTTTGACAACTCGGTGCGCACTGCCTGGCTTGACACCCGGCGCGGTTTTTTCAATGGCACCAGCGTGTGCCTGCGGGTGCATGGCCAGGAGCAAGAAGAGCACTGCCTGACGCTTGAATCTGAGGGTGTGCCGTCAGATTGGCAGGTTGCGACATCGCTGACACCCCAGCAATCAGGCCCTGACGGTTTTGGCACCTATCTGGCTGCCAATTACGATGAACTGGTGGACTCGCCGGTCGAAATGGGCCGGTTCTGGTGCGGTTCATTCACGGCCTTTGGCATCCTGCACCGGTTTGTGGTGGCCGGTGCGGCACCCACCTTTGATGGCGCAAGGCTGCTGGCTGATACCCGGACAATTTGTGAAGCCAGCGTCAACTTCTGGCATGGCGAAACCACGCCGGGAACAGACCGTGCAGCAAAAATGATGCCGCCCCACCGCCATTACCTGTTCATGCTCAATGCTGTGGACAATGGGTATGGCGGGCTGGAACATCGCAACTCGACCGCGTTGATTTGCCAGCGCGCCGACTTGCCACGGCTTGGGCAAACCAAACCGCTGGCAGTGGCAGACGGCTATGTCACGCTGCTGGGACTGATCAGCCATGAGTACTTTCACACCTGGAATGTCAAGCGCCTGCGCCCGGCCGAGTTTGTCCGCTATGACTACAACCAGGAAAACTACACCGAACTGCTGTGGTTTTTTGAGGGCTTCACCAGCTATTTTGATGACCTGCTGCTGCGCCGTGCCGGCCTGATTGACGACGGCACTTATCTGAGCCTGCTGAACAAAACCATTAACCAGGTGCTGCAGACCCCGGGACGGCATTTGCAAACCGTGGCCCAGGCCAGCTTTGATGCCTGGGTCAAGTACTACCGGCAGGATGAAAACACTGCCAATGCCACCATCAGCTATTACACCAAGGGTTCACTGGTGGCACTGTGCCTGGACCTTAGCTTGCGCCAGGGCGGCAAAACCAGCCTGGATGCGGTTATGCGCAGGCTGTGGCAGCTCTGCCGGGGTGGCCCGATGACGCAAGACGACTTGCTGGCAGTGCTGGTCGAGCTGTCGGGCCAGTCATTTGAGGCGCAAATTGCAGCCTGGGTGCATGGCACTGGCGACCTGCCGCTCAAGCCATTGCTGACACGGCAAGGTGTGGTTTACAGAGAGGAAGCAGCGGCAATCGGCGATCAACTTGGCTTGCGGGTGGCTGAGCAAAGCGGCATTCGCATCAAGAGTGTGCTGCGAGGCAGCGCCGCCGAACTGGCCGGTTTTGCGGCGGGCGACGAATGGCTTGGCATCGAAGTTGGCCAGGACAAGTCCGCGCAAGGTTGGCGACTGGCCAAACTTGACGATTTGCCCCTTTACCTGGGTCAGTCGAGAACCTTCAAGGCCTGGATTGCGCGCGACCAACGCCTGCAAACGCTTGAAGTTACTCTTGACGACACGGTTGCCAATGTCAAACTCAGCATCGACGATGCCAAACTGGTCGGTCTTTGGCTGGGCAACACTGAACCTGCCGAACCCGCGCAAAGCGCATTTGACGATTTCCACAAGGAGTATCACCATGACTTATGAACTTATCACCACGCGAACCGAAGCTGACAAAGTCGGTATCGTGACATTGAATCGCCCCAAGCAGCTCAACGCGCTGAACGATCAACTCATGACTGAACTGGGCGCTGCATTGCAGGCCTTTGATGCCGATCCGTCAATAGCCTGCATGATCATCACCGGTAGCGAAAAAGCGTTCGCCGCCGGGGCCGACATCGGCGGCATGGCGACCTACAGTTTTGCCGATGTGTACAAGGGAGACTTCATCACCCGCAACTGGGAACAAATTCGCAGCGTGCGCAAGCCGGTGATTGCTGCCGTCAGCGGCTTTGCGCTGGGTGGTGGCTGCGAGCTGGCGATGATGTGCGACTTCATCATTGCCGCCGATAACGCCCGCTTTGGTCAGCCCGAGATCAAGCTGGGCATCATCCCCGGTGCCGGTGGCACACAACGCCTGCCGCGCGCGGTTGGCAAGTCCAAGGCGATGGATCTGGCGCTGACCGGCCGCATGATGGATGCCAATGAGGCCGAACGCGCCGGACTGGTCAGCCGCGTCGTGCCATTGGACAAGCTGATGGAAGAAGCCCTGGGTGCCGCCCTGATGATCAGCGAATACTCGCAAATTGCCACCATGGCGGTCAAGGAATCGGTCAACCGGGCCTTTGAGGGTGGTTTGGCCGACGGCATCATGTTCGAGCGCCGCCTGTTTCACGCCTTGTTTGCCACTGCGGATCAGAAGGAAGGCATGCATGCGTTTGTCAACAAGCGCAAAGCCGTTTTCACACACAAATAGTGTCGCTGCCGGCGGTTGTTTCTACTCGCTATAATTCGGCTCCGTTGGTGATATAGCTCAGTTGGTTAGAGCGCAGCATTCATAATGCTGATGTCGGTGGTTCAAATCCACCTATCACCACCAGTCGTTTTTAGCCAAACTCTTTTCAGTTTGGCTTTTCTTTTCCAAAATCCCTAACGTTTTCAAAGACTTACGGCAACTGCCTCTTGAGTGTTCTGCTCCTGAATTTGAGTCATTTTGGGCGTTTTTGGCCCAAAAAACCGCGTTTTCTCTCTCTGTTCTCTGTTTGTCTCTTGACTATTCAAGAGACCACCTTCAATAAAATCAACCACTTACGCGGGTGCGGTTTGGAAAGTGTTTTGGTAGGTCTGAGCGACTGAGAACGAAGAATGCCCTAAATCAGTGCGTTTTTGCCGTTGTGGCTACACGGTATGGACGCACTTTGCTACGAGAAACCGTTGAAGAACGTCGTTGGCAGAACCGATATTGGTGACAGCCACAAAAGGATTTCGCCATGGATATTCCCCTCACCGCGCTCGTTGCCGCATCGAGACAAATGGAGCAAAGCCAAGTCACCGAAACGGCCCGGGTTTTGGTTTTGGAGAAGACCATGGACTTACAGGCATCCGGTGCGTTGGCGTTGCTACAGGCCCTGCCGTTGGCCACGAGTGGCAATTTGGGCACGCAGGTCAACGCGATGGCTTAGTCTGTTGACCGGTTGGCAGCGATTGCCGACGGTCGCGGTCAACACTGGAATTTCATCGACTTCTCCATAGCGGTCATCGCCGACGTGGCTCCAATTTCGTCATTGGCCCCGATCCAAAATTCGAACGCAGTCATTCGAGGGGATTGATCGATTTTTGCCGGTGGCTGTCGGCACTGCAGCGATTGCCGACGGTCGCGGTCAACACTGGAATTTCATCGACTTCTCCATAGCGGTCATCGCCGACGTGGCTCCAATTTCGTCATTGGCCCCGATCCAAAATTCGAACGCAGTCATTCGAGGGGATTGATCGATTTTTGCCGGTGGCTGTCGGCACTGCAGCGTATGCGGACGGTCGCGGTCAACCCTGGAATTTCATCGATTTCTCCAAAGCGGACATTGCCGTCGTGAGGCCAATTTCATCATTTTCACGGCCCCTAAACTTGGAACCGGTCGTTCGATGGGGGCGATCAGTTTTCGGCGGTGTTCGTCGGCACCGCAGCGTCAGGAGTCGTTGGGGTTTTGGCCATGCATGAGTCGTGAAGCCAGGAAGCGGTAGTAGAGATTTAAGATTTTGGCGCTGTTCGGGTTAGAAGTTGATGATTAAATTTATCTAGCAGCCTGTCGGACTTAAACCGGGAAAGCCCCAAAGGTGCTGAAGCCACTCGAAAAAAATGTGAATTTGGACAAATGCCACC
>DAOSLL010000058.1:0-11929 GCA_035368905.1 Rhodoferax sp. | reverse complement strand
GACAACGAAGGTGCGGTTTGAATCACCGGATAACCGGCACCCTCTTTGGCGCGCAACAGCGGCGAGCTGACGCTGCCGCCGCTCAGTTCCACATAGGCGATGCCGGTCAGGCCCTGGGTCTTCAGGATGGCGATGGTGTCTTCCTTGACCGGCGTGCCACGCTCTATGGCAAAAAACAAATTCACGGTTTTGGGGTTGATCTGATCAAGCGCGATGGTCTGCACCTTGCCGACATCGACCCCGTTGTACTTGACTGGCGCGTTGATGTTGAGGCCTGCCACTGACTCTTCTTCCACAGCCAGATACATGTCGTATTTCGTTTGCCAGGCACCACCAGAGGCCAGCCACAATGCGCCCGCCACCAGCAGGGCACCCAGGGCAAGCACAAAAGCACCCACCAGGGCGTAGTTCACTTTGGTTTCGATGATGGCTCCTTGGATTGGGATGTGGCTTGCGCCTGGGCTGAGCGCGCCCGCGGGCCGTCAAAAAAAGGCTGGATGGTGGGGTTGTCCATCTTTGCGAGTTCCGCCATGGTGCCAACCGCCTGGACTTTCCCGTCAGCCAGCACGGCTACCCGATCAGTCACTTGCCAGAGCAAATCCAGGTCGTGGGTAATCATGACAATGGTCAGGCCCGATTGCCGCCGCAATGCCAGCACCAGCGTATCAATGCCAGCGGCGCTTTGCGGGTCCAGCCCGGCGGTGGGCTCGTCCAGAAACAGCAACTCAGGCCCCAACACCAGCGCCCGGGCCAGCGCGGCGCGTTTCAACATGCCGCCGCTAAGCTCCGACGGGTATTGACTGGCCACCGCTTCTTCAAGCCCGACCTCTGCCAGTTTCTTGGCAGCGATGGCATCTATGTCCTGGTTGTTTTTTTGGGTGTGTTCCCGCAGTGGCAAGCCAATGTTCTCGAGTACCGTCAGTGCGCCAAACAGGCCACCGTGCTGAAACAGCACACCAAAGCGTTGGCGCAAGGCCAGGGCGGCTGCATCCGTGATGTTGGCCAGGTCAACTCCCAGCACCTTGATATGGCCTTCATCGGGCATTTGCAACAGAATCATTTCGCGCAGCAATGTTGATTTGCCTGAGCCGCTGCCACCAATCACGGCCATGATCTCGGACCGTCGCACTTCCAGATCGACCCCGCTGTGTACCAGATGGGTGCCAAAGCGTGTCACCACCTGGTGCATCTCCAGCACGGTTTCAGGGCCGGCGGGCTGGTTGGGCTGGTTGGGCATGTCAAAGGTCCAGCACACTGAAAGCGATGGAAAACAGCGCGTCGGCGACGATCACCAGGAATATTGACTGCACCACCGCGCGCGTGGTTTGTTGCCCAACACTGTCAGCGCCCCCTCGGGTGCGAAAGCCCTGAAAACAACCCACCAGCACAATGATGGCGGCAAACACCGGGGCTTTGCCAATGCCCACCAGATAGGACGTGACGCTGACAGCCTTGGAAAAGCGGTCCAGAAACTCGCCAAAACCAATCCCCAACTGGGCGCGGGCCATCAGCATGCCGCCGGCCACTCCGAGCAGGTCGGCAAACACCGTCAGCAGCGGCAGGGCGATCACCAGCGCCACGATTTTCGGCAGCACCAGCATCTCCAGTGGCGCGATGCCGATGGTGCGCATCGCATCAATTTCCTGGGTCACCGCCATGGTGCCAATCTGCGCGGCGTAGGCCGACCCGGACCGCCCGGCAATGATGATGGCCGTCATCAGCGGCGCAAACTCACGCAGCATCGACAAGCCCACCAAATCAGTGACGAAGATGTTGGCACCGTACTGGCGCAACTGGTCTGCGCCCTGATAAGCCACCACAATGCCGAGCAGAAACGACAGTGTGCCGACAATGGGCAGCGCATCGAAGCCAGCGCCTCGCAGGTTGAACAAAACCGGCCGCCAGCGGATGCGCGCAGGATGCGCCAACCATCCGGCAAGTGCCATGGCACTCTCACCCAAAAAGCCCAACAGCGCATAGATCTGCGTCAATGCGGCGATCACTCGCTGACCCAATTGTTCCAGCATCAATTGGGCTTGATTGGTTATTGGCCGATGACGTTCAGCAGTTGCTGGGGCAGCCGATGTTTGTCGGTGGCGAACAAACCGCGAGGTGCGCCAGCAAACTCGACCAGCCCGGACTGCCAAGTGCCCTTGGCAGCAAGGCAACTTGAGACCGCTACGGGGACGATGCTCCCCTCTGTCGTGTCAATGATGCGTGTTGGCACCTTGAACGCAGACAGCTCGGATCGAAAGTCGGTCGATGCGAATGATGTGGCGCAGCCCAGACGCGCCTGCAGCGAATCACCAAGTGCCCATTGCAGTGTCTCTTCGTCGGCTGCTTTTGGTTTGGCATCGTCAGCAAAGAACTTGGGCCGGTCTTCTTTGCGTGCCAACGCTGTGGCCTCAAAGGCAGGCTGATCCGTGCCCATCGGGTTGTCGCTGGTTTTCAGCCGCAACGGCTGGGTTGTCGAAATCGGCAACTCGGCCTTGCCAGCGTGGCGCGACACCAAGTCCCTGACGTAGAGTTGGGTGTTGTCTGAGGTGGTAACGCAGTGCATACGGTTGCCCTTGAAGTGGCGCAAATCATCTGTCCTGCTCTAGGCCCGGGTCTGTGCGATACCGTACCAAGGCACCGCGGCGCACCGATCTTTCATGTTGCCAGCGCCACCCAGCGGTCGTTGGTGGCAATTTGCTGTCGCAAGAAGGATTTGGCCATGCGTGAGGCATCTGCCAGATCCGTGTCGGCCAAGAGACCCGCAATCATCATGCGTTGGCGATTCACCAGTTGCATCTGGCAGGTAAAACCCCTGTCACATTTGCACCCGGCCCCAGCACTGGCAACACGTCATCAGGCAAGGTCAGGCTGGGGTGTGGTGGGTTACCGTTGGCGTTCAGGGTTTCGAAAGGCGTCTTGTCGCCCACATCGGCACGCCGGGCAACCGCTGCATGCCATGCGCTTTGGCAAGGTGTCGAAGTGCCACCCACAGCGCAGCGGGGTCATTCAATTCAATCACGGCCTCAATACCCAGCCGCGCCGCCAGCGGCCCGCTCGGGCGCGCCCAACTGAGGCATCCAGTTTGAAAATTCAGCCGCCAGAGAAATCAATTTGCAGTAGCGCCTGACTCGACAAAAGCTATCATTATTGAAGCTACCAGCGCATACTGTACAAGGGCTGGAGTGCTTTTTTTCTTGAAATACGGACCCCGGATGCCGGCCACTCGCCCGATCAGTCTGAGCGCCGGGCGATGCAAATAGCAGGTCAGCCCTGCGTCACAACCGGGCCGGTGCGTCATGCAACCGGATCGCGTTGCGACCGGCCTCCTTGGCCTGGTACATCGCCGCATCGGCCCATTTCAAAATGTCTTCCGGTCTGACTTCCCGGCCCAGATAGACCACCACGCCAATGCTGGCAGACGAACGATGTGCCACCGTTTCCGTTTCCTGCGTCGGGTGATGCACCAGCAGCAGATAAGGCGCACAAAGGCTGTGGCGAACTTTCTCGGCGACGACTCCAGCCTGCGCCGTGGCCTCTGCCCGGCTGGCGCTCAGGTCACTGAGCAACACCACAAACTCATCACCGCCAAATCGCGCCACGGTGTCGATCTCGCGCACACAGCCGCGCAAACGTTCGGCAACTTCGACCAGCAGCAAGTCGCCAACCAGATGCCCATGCGCGTCATTGAGCGGTTTGAAATTGTCCAGGTCCAGCACCATCAGCGCGCAATGGCAGTCTTTGCGCTGGCTGACAGCAATCGACTGGGTCAACCGGTCGTTGAGCAGACGACGGTTTGGCAGTTTGGTCAGCGGGTCAAAAAACGCCAGTTGTCGCACCTGGTCTTCCAACTGCTTGCGCCGGGTGGTTTCCCGGGTAATGCCGTGGTAGCCGGTGATGACACCCTGCGCGTCGCGCTCCGGTTTGGCTTGCACCTCGCCCCACAGCAAGCGCCCGTCCTTGCAGCGATGTTGCGCCTCGAACGTGACAAAGCCATCCTGCCGGCCCCCTGGTTCAGGCTGCCGACGCTGGGACATGATTTTTTTAACTGCTGCAATGCCTTCATCGGTGAACATCTCGAAAACATGGTGACCCAGCACCTCGCTGGCCGGGTAGCCGCGCAAGCGCTGGTCGGCCGGGCTGATGTAAGTGATGAACAGCTTGTGGTCGGCCTTCCAGACCACGTCTGCCACCTCTTCGGTCAGCAACCGAAAGTGAGCCTCGCTGTCGCGAATTTTTTCCGCCACCAGACTGCGCTCAATGGCAATGCTGGCCAGTTGCGCCGACTGCTCGATCAGGGCAATGTCAGCGGGGGCAGGCGTATGCGGCTGATGGTGGTAAATTGAAAACGTGCCCATCACCTGGCCGCTGGTGGACTTGATCGGTTGCGACCAGCAGGCCCCCAGACGGTGCTGCAAAGCCAGCGCGCGGTACCCCTCCCAATACGGATGGGTGGCGATGTCTTCGACGATGACGCGCGCACCGGTGAACGCGGCGGTGCCGCACGAACCCACCCCCGCGCCAATGGCAACGCCTTGCATGGCGGCGTTAAACCCATCGGGCAGGCTTGGCGCGATCACCTGACCGAGCCGCTTTCCATCGCGGTCAAGCAACACGATGCTGCACAGCATGGCAGGATGAATTTGCTCAATGCCACGCACAATCGCCAGCAGAATGCTCGGCAGCGGGTCACCATTGACCAGCAACTCCAGCGTTTGCCGGTAAAACTGCTCGTACTCGGCGGCCTGCTTGATGTCGGTGATGTCGATGTAACTGGTGACAAAGCCGCCGCTGGGAATCGGGGTGCCGCGAATGTCCAGCCAGGTGCCATTGGGCCGCAAGCGCTCGATCCGGTGTGCCTCAAAGTTGCGGGCACGGTTGACGGCTGCCCGCACCTGCTCTTCCTCATCCCCTGGACCGTACTCGCCCCGGCGGGCGTTGAAGCGAATCAGTTCTTCGAAATCAGCCCAGCCTTTCTCGAACAACTCGGGTGGAAAGTCCAGCATCGCCCGGAACTGGTCGTTATAGGCGGTAAAGCGCAGATCGGCATCGCACAGCGAGATGCCACCGGGAAAGTTGTCGATGACGGTGCGCATCACATCGCGCTGGCGCGTCAGTTGCTCTTCGGTGCGCCGCTGGTCGGTGATGTCGGTATAGGTGGTGACAAAGCCCGATATTTCGCCGGCAAACTTGAACGGAAAACCCTCCACCCGCAGGCTGCGGCCATCTTTGAGCTGGCGTTCGAACTGGTGTGGCACAAACTGGCTGGCACGCGCCACAATGTCGCGCACCTGTGTTTCCGGGTCACCGGGGCCGTATTCGCCGCGCAGCGCGTTGAACCGGATGAAATCCTCGAACCTGGCATTTTTGAACACCATCTGTTGCGGAAAACCAAGAATTTCATGCAATCGCCGGTTCCACAGGATCAGCCGAAGATTCTGGTCAATCACGCTGACCCCTTGCGGCAGCACATCAAGCAGTGCCTGCAACTGCGCATGGGCCTTGCCATGCTCTGCCTCGCCTGGTCTTTCGCCGCAGATGCCCTGGAACGTGCCCGCCAGGCAGGTACAACCAGCGTCCATCGTCACCGGCGCACCGCGAACTGAGATACCGGCCGACTGGCCGTCGCTACAGATCAGTTGCAATTCGATCTGAAAAGCGCCCTGAGCGGCCGCCGCCTGGTCGAGCGCCGCTTGAGCACGCGCACGATCCGATGCCGACAGGCTGTCGATGAATGACCGGCCCGCCTCGACCGGGCCTTTCGTGATGCGTGCCAACAGCCTGCGTGAAGCCTCAGGCAGCAGCACCGAACGGGTTGGCAAATCGTATTCCCAATAGCCAATGCAGCCGGTCTGCCCGATGATTTCGAGTTGTCGGCTTTCGTTGCTGCCGGGGCAGTTAATCGATTCCATGCATTTGCCTCGGGTCGGGTGAACGGACAGGAAAATCAAGCGCTTGCGGTCCAAGTATCGCACCAGCGGGCCAGCGCAAACCCCTGTGTTTGCCCGCTGCGAATTGCCGCGCCGGTTCTCTGACCGATGACGGCAGCGGGCGCTGCTGCCTGACAATGACTGCCATGCCTGGACAGGGCTGGAAGTTGCTTGGCTGGACACCAGCGGCGGGCTTTTGCGCCGTTTGCCCGGCAAATGGCTTGTCCCGCAGGCGACTGTCAATGGGCCAGTCGGCCAGGCGCATGGCTGATGTCTTCCTACAATTAACGAACGCTCGTTCTTTTTTTGGAGAAGTCTCATGACCGCTGAATACGCCGTGCAGGGCAATGTTGCCGTGATCACGCTCAACAACCCGCCTGTCAATGGCCTGGGTCTGGCCACCCGGCTGGCCATCACCGACGGGCTGGCGCGTGCGCTGGCAGACGGGGTGGTCAAGGCCATCGTCATCACCGGCGCGGGCAAGGCGTTTTCGGGCGGGGCCGACATCACCGAATTTGGCTCGCCCAAGGCCTTTCAGGAACCCAATCTGCCCAGCGTGATTCTGGCGCTGGAGGCCTCGACCAAACCGGTGATTGCGGCGGTGCACTCGGTCTGCATGGGTGGAGGGCTGGAACTGGCACTGGGCTGCCACTACCGGCTAGCTGCACCGGGCTGCAGTGTGGCGCTGCCCGAAGTCAAATTGGGACTGTTGCCGGGTGCCGGTGGCACGCAGCGCCTGCCGCGAGCGCTTGGCGTTGAAGCTGCGCTGAACCTGATTGTCAGTGGCGAGCCGGTCAACAGCGAGACGCTGGCGACGCTGCCAGGGCAGCAACTGTTCCAGCAAATGGCCGCTTCGCCAGACACCCTGCTGACCGAGGCGCTGGCTTTTGCCGCTGCAGTGGCAGACGTGCGCCCGCTGCCGATGGTGCGCAGCCTGCCGTGCCGCCACCCGCAGGGCGATGCCTACTTTGGCTTTGCCCGCAACATGGTCAAGGGCATGGCGAAAAATTACCCGGCACCTGCCAAATGCGTTGACATGGTCGAAGCCGCCACCCGCGCCAGGTTTGAAGGCGGCTTGGCGCAAGAGCGCGAAGCCTTTCTGAACCTGATGTGGACGGCTGAACACCGCGCACTGAAACACCTGTTTTTGGCCGAACGTGCAGCATCAAAAGTGCCTGACGTGCCCGTGGATACAGCGCAGAGAGCTATTCAATCAGTAGCAATTGTGGGCGCTGGCACGATGGGCGGCGGCATTGCCATGAATTTCCTGAACGCCGGTCTGCCGGTGAAGCTGCTGGAAATGAAGCAAGATGCGCTGGACCGTGGTCTGGCCACCATCCGCAAAAACTACCAGGCCCAGGTCAACAAAGGCAAACTCAAGCCGGACAAATGCGAGGCGCGCCTGGCCTTGCTAAGCAGCACGCTGGACTATGACGACCTCAAACAGGCCGACCTGGTGATCGAAGCGGTGTTTGAAGACATGGGCGTGAAAGAAGCCGTGTTCCGGCAGCTCGACCGGGTGATGAAGCCGGGCGCGATTCTGGCCTCCAACACCTCGACGCTGGATTTGAACCAGATTGCCGCGTTCACCGAACGGCCGCAAGACGTGGTGGGGCTGCACTTTTTCAGCCCGGCCAATGTGATGAAGCTGCTGGAAGTGGTGCGCGGTGAACAAACCGCCAAAGACGTGCTGGCCACGGTCATGGCGCTTGCCAAAAAGATCAAAAAGACGGCGGTGGTCTCGGGCGTGTGTGACGGCTTTATCGGCAACCGCATGATCGAGCAATATGGTCGCCAGGCCGGCTTTTTGCTCGACGAAGGCTGCACCCCCGCGCAAGTGGACCGGGCGGTGGAAAAGTTTGGCTTTGCCATGGGGCCGTTTCGCATGGGCGACCTGGCTGGTAACGACATCGGCTGGGCCATCCGCAAGCGCCGCTATCTGGAAAAGCCTCACCAGAAATACAGCAAGACCGCCGACCTGTTGTGCGAAAAAGGCCGCTTTGGCCAGAAAACCGGTGCTGGCTGGTATGACTATGTGCCGGGCAAGCGCGAGCCAATACCGAATGCCGAGGTGGTGGCAATGGTCGATGCGCACCGTGCCAGTCTGGGCATCACACCGCGCAAGATTGCTGACGAAGAAATCGTGCAGCGCCTGGTGTTTTCGCTGGTCAACGAGGCCGCGCACATTCTGGAAGACGGCATTGCCAGCAAGGCCAGCGACATCGACATCGTCTACATCTTTGGCTACGGCTTTCCGGTGTACCGGGGCGGCCCGATGAACTACGCCAACGAGCTGGGCCTGTTCAACGTGGTGCAGGCAATGCAGCGCTTTGCCCAAAATCCGCTAGACGATGCCCAATTCTGGCAACCTGCACCGCTGCTGGCCAGGCTGGCTGCCGAGGGCGGGGTCTTTTGATGACGCTTGCCAACTGCACGCGCGGCGTAGCAGATTTGGGGTCGGATCCCAATTCGGCCCGAGACCTGGCAATTCACCACAATCGCATCGCAGAATTGGGCTCTGACCCCAATTCTGCGGAACCACACGATAAATCAGCCTCCAGAGCCCGTCCAGCAAGCGCTGCAAGCTATCAAATTTGACACATCAGAAAGTACACCATGACATCCGCCGTAATCGTCTCCACCGCCCGCACCCCGCTGGCCAAAAGCTGGAAGGGTTCCTTCAACATGACGCACGGTGCCACGCTTGGTGGTCATGCGGTCGAATACGCCATCGCCCGCGCTGGCATTGATGCCGCAGAAGTGGAAGACGTGATCATCGGCTGCGCCCTGCCCGAAGGTGCCACCGGTGCCAACATTGCCCGCCAGATCGCGCTGCGGGCCGACTGTCCGGTCAGCGTGCCCGGCTTCACCGTGAACCGCTTTTGCTCGTCCGGCCTGCAAGCCATTGCACTGGCGGCGCAGCGCATCATCGCCGGTGAGGGCGACACCTATGTGGCCGGCGGTGTCGAGAGCATTTCGTGCGTGCAGCAGGAACTCAACAAGCACATGCGCACCGACCCCTGGCTGGTCAAGCACAAACCCGAGATTTACTGGGACATGCTGCAAACCGCCGAAAACGTGGCCAGACGCTACGGCATCGGGCGCGAGGCGATGGACGAATACGGCGCCGCCAGCCAGCAACGCGCCAGCGCCGCGCTCGACGCTGGTCGCTTCACGCAAGAAATCGCGCCGATTGCCGTGACCATGGGCATTGCCGACAAGGTACTGGGCCTGGGCACCAAAAAAGTCACCGTCAGCCAGGACGAAGGCATTCGCGCTGGCACCACATTTGACGGCATCAGCGGGCTGCGCTCGGCCATGCCGGGTGGCCTGATCACGGCTGGCAATGCCAGCCAGTTCTCGGACGGTGCCGGTGCCATGGTGCTGATGCATGAAGCGGTGGCGGCGCGCAAGGGCCTGCAGCCGCTGGGCCGCTTTCTGGGCTTTGCTGTGGCCGGCTGCGAGCCTGACGAGATGGGCATTGGCCCGGTGTTTGCCGTACCCAAGCTGCTCAAGCGCCTGGGCCTGACGGTGCAAGACATTGACCTGTGGGAACTCAACGAAGCCTTTGCCGTGCAGGTGATCTATTGCCGCGACAAGCTCGGCATCGACAACGCCCGGCTCAACGTCAACGGCGGCGCGATTGCGGTTGGTCACCCCTACGGTGTCAGCGGCCAGCGACTGACCGGCCATGCCCTGATCGAAGGCAAACGCCGGGGTGCCAAACGCGTGGCTGTGACCATGTGCATCGGCGGCGGCATGGGGGCTTGCGGGGTGTTTGAAGTTTGCTAATGTTTTTGTAGCTGCTCAGGCATATTCCAAGCGGTCTGGAGGCACTTTTTATTCATCAGTTGATGAGCTTTTGCAACATCCTGGATTGTCTGCTGCACGACTGGCTGGGCGCTGCGCGCCTGATCACTCGCGCACGATTTGCACAAGCACAGCCGGGCAAGCTTTGACGCGGTGCTCGACTCTAACAAGTCAAGTCTTTGCAATTTCCGAGAAGAATTCAAGAAAGTCATGAAGTCATTCGTCGCGAGGGCGCGACTCCTACAAATTCAAATGGGCAACGGCTGTTTGTGCAGGAGTCGCGCCCTCGCGGCGAAGGCTGTTCGATTCTGGCTTGTCCGGCTTAGGTTGATTCAATTTGAACCGACCAAAAAAGTGGTCTGACTGCAGGTGGTGGCCAGCCGTGACGACACTGGTGCGGGGATGGCTGAAGCGGCATTTTGAGTCCCCCGCATAGTCTGCTGATGACTCGACCCATGACATCGCAAGCCTTTATCGCCAAATGGGGCGCACCCGGTGGCATTCCCGGCCCGGCCTAGGCGCTCAACGAAGAGCAGGGCGCGCAAAGCCATTTTCTTTCTGGACCTGTGCGAACTGCTCGGTGTGCCCAAGCCGGGCAGTGCCGAGGATTACCGGTTTGAAGAAAAAAGCGCGGTGATTGGCGGCAAGACCGGCTATGCCGATGTCTTCAAGCGCGGCATCTTCGCGTGGGAAAACAAGGCCCCCGGCAAAAAACCTCGACACCGCGCTGAAACAGTTGCTCAACTACAGCCTGGCCCTGAGCAACCCGCCGCTGCTGGTGGTGTCTGACCGCCTGACGATTCGCATCCACACCCAGTTCACCGGCCACCCGAGCCAGACCTACGCGGTCGGCATCGAAGAGCTTGACCAGCCCGACAAGTTGGCTTTGCTGCGCCGCATCTGGACCGCCCCCGAAAGCTTCAAGCCAAAAATCACCAACCGCGACATCACCGAAGCGGCAGCCAAAAGCTTTGCCACCCTGGCGGAAGGCCTGCGTCGACGTGGCGATGGCCCACAGGCGCGCCCGGCAGACAAATGGGGGTCGGATTCCGGCTTTGCGCAGCAAAGCGCGGACTCTGACCCCCATTTATCGGCACTTACCGACTCTGAAGCGTTAGCCAACCGTGTCGCCCACTTTCTGACCCAGTGCCTGTTCTGCTCCTTTGTCGAAGACGTTGGTCTGTTGCCCGGTCGCATGTTCGAGCGACTGGTGAACAACCGCCACATTACCCCGGCCAAGCTGACACAAGGCCTGACCGACTTGTTCCACGCCATGGCCAATGGCGGCATGTTTGGCGCGGACGACATCCCCTGGTTCAATGGCGGCCTGTTCCAGCGCATCGACGTGCCGACCCTGTCGATTCTGGACGAGACCGAACTGCACAACGCCGCCGACCTGAACTGGAGCGCCATCGACGTTTCCATCTTTGGCACGCTGTTTGAGCGCGGTCTGGACCCGGGTAAACGCAGCCAGCTCGGTGCCCACTACACCGACACTGCCACCATCGACCGCATCATTGACCCCGTGATACGCCACCCGTTACTACAAAAATGGGAGCTGGTTAGGCAGGCCATACAAGGGCTGCAGGCCAAAAGCAAGCTAAAACGCCGGGGAGCCTATTCTGCCGGTGGGCGGCACTTCAAAGCATCTTCGGGAGATGCCGCGTTTCAGCAAGCGGAGCAACTGTTTGCCGACTGGCTGGACTTTCTGACTCATTACCGCGTGCTGGATCCGGCCTGTGGCAGTGGCAATTTTTTGTTTCTGGCGCTCAAGTGCCTCAAAGACATCGAGCTGCAAAGCCATCTGCAAGCCGCCGACCTGGGGCTCGACCGCCAGACCGATCTGGTGACCGGCCCGCACAACCTGCTGGGCATCGAACTCAACGAATACGCCGCCGAACTGGCGCGGGTGACGGTCTGGATTGGTGAACTGCAATGGCGCATTGCCCATGGGTTTGAGCTGAAAACCAACCCGGTGCTGGAGCCGCTGGATCACATTGAATGCCGCGATGCGCTGCTGTGCTTTGCGGCAAAGGCGAGCGACGTGCCGCCGCCCATGAACCTGGATGCCGCAGAGGCCCAGTGCGGGATGCCTGGCACCATCACTTTGAACGCCGCTGCCAGCGCGCAGACCGGGGCGCAGGCCGGGGCGCAGGCCGGGGCGCAGGCCGGGGCGCAGGCCGGGGCGCAGGCCG